>NZ_MUGV01000039.1:0-220872 GCF_002217275.1 Flavobacterium frigidimaris | reverse complement strand
ATCACGGGATGGCCAGGCGGGAAACCAAATTCAGATGATTCAAATCGTCCGGAAAGAGCAGAACCGGCTAAAAAACGTGTGTTGATTTTTAGTCCGCACCCAGATGATGATATCATTAGTATGGGAGGAACTTTCATGCGTTTGCAAGAGCAAGGGCATGAAGTTCATGTTGCGTATCAAACTTCAGGAAATATCGCTGTAGCGGATGATGAAGCATTACGTTTTGCAAGATTCGTGATTGATTACAATGAGAAATTCGGAATCAAAAGTGCTCAGGCAGATGATATTTACCAAAAAGCGGCGACTTTCTTAACCAATAAAAAGAACAGCGAAATTGATATTCCGGAAGTGCGTTATATCAAAGGATTGATCAGGAAAGGAGAAGCGAGAGCAACAAGTCATTTTGTTGGATTGACAGATGATCAGATTCATTTTATGGAATTACCATTTTATGAAACCGGAACAATTGAGAAAAAACCACTTGGCAAAGAAGATATTCAATTGACAATGGATTTAATTGAAAAAATCAAACCACACCAAATATATGCTGCAGGAGATCTAGCAGATCCGCACGGAACACATAAAGTATGTCTGGATGCTATTTTTGAAGCGGTAAAAGCTCTAAAACCAAAATCGTTTATGGATGATTGCTGGTTATGGTTATACCGTGGAGCATGGCAGGAATGGGGAATTGACGAAGTGGAGATGGCAGTACCAATGAGCCCGGATCAGGTTTTGGCAAAACGTCACGGAATCTTCAAGCACCAGTCTCAAAAAGATGGTGTAGTTTTTCAGGGAACCGATGCAAGGGAATTTTGGCAAAGAGCCGAAGACAGAAATGCAGAAACAGCAGCTTTATACCAACAGTTAGGTTTGGCAACTTATGCCGCTATGGAAGCTTTTGTGAGATGGCACTATTAAGTTGCTAAGGTTCTAAGGGACTAAGATTCTAAGATTTTATATTCGCCACGAATTCACGAATTGATTTAAATATAATTCGTGAATTCGTGGCGAAAATTTTTTAAATCCTTTTAATCTGTGGCAAAAGAAAAAATAAGTGATAGTTTTGCATACAATTAAATTAAGCGGAATAATCTATTTTCTTTGTTCTAGCTTCTTTCCTCTCTAAAAAAATGGAACAAGACAAAAAACTGCTCATAAAATTAGCTCATACCAAAATGCCTTTCGGGAAATACGAAGGGCGATTTTTAATCGATTTACCGGAGTATTACGTGGTTTGGTATCATAATAAAGGTTTTCCTAATGGAGAATTAGGACAGCAATTAGCTCTCATTTACGAGTTAAAACTGAATGGTTTGGAGGAATTAATTCGGAATATTAAAAAGCAATATCCGAAACCAATTAAATAGTAGGAAAAATCTTTGGTGGTTTGATTTTTTTTATTTAAGTTTGATGTATATAATATTATAATTTTTAAAAACTAATTGATACCACAGAATTCAAGACTGAATTTGTAAATGTGTACAAGTCAATATTTTGAAATTATAATAGACATAAAAAATATTATAATTTTTAAAAACAAATTGGCACCACAGAATTCAAGACTGAATTTATAAATGTGTACAGGTCGATGTTTTAAAATTATAATATTTTTTTTTGCTTAAAGTTTCCTGTAAAACTTATAGTAAGAAAGTGAAATAACTTTGCAATCATAATTAAATTAGAGAGCAATAATTAGTCTCAATTTAAATACATTTTTCAAAAAAATCCCAAATTAAAAGTTAAAATTATCGATTACAAAACCATATAATCATTCTGTTTAAAAATTTGCAAATTATCTCATTCTCTTATTGACAAATAATCTAATTAAATTTGTACTTTTGCCAAGTTTTTTACACAACTACATACAAACAACAACAGAATGAATCAAACAAAATATATTTTTGTTACAGGCGGTGTGACTTCTTCATTAGGAAAAGGGATTATCGCGGCATCTTTAGCAAAATTGTTACAAGGAAGAGGATACCGTACAACTATTCAAAAATTTGACCCGTATATAAATGTAGACCCGGGAACACTTAATCCGTACGAACATGGAGAATGTTATGTAACAGATGATGGTGCTGAAACCGATTTAGATTTAGGTCACTACGAACGTTTTTTGAACGTTCCTACTTCTCAGGCGAATAACGTTACTACAGGAAGAGTTTATCTTTCGGTTATTGAGAAAGAAAGAAGAGGAGAATTTTTAGGGAAAACGGTTCAGGTTGTTCCTCATATTACAAACGAAATCAAAGACAGAATGCAATTGCTGGGTAAATCTGGTGATTATGATATTGTTATTACTGAAATTGGTGGAACAGTTGGTGATATTGAGTCTTTACCTTATATCGAGTCTGTTCGTCAGTTGGTTTGGGAGTTGGGCGAAAATAACGGAATCGTTATTCATTTAACTTTGGTTCCTTATTTGGCTGCTGCAGGTGAATTGAAAACAAAACCTACACAGCACTCTGTAAAAACGTTGATGGAAAGCGGTATTAAAGCTGATATTTTGGTTTGCAGAACTGAGCACGAACTTTCAGATGAATTGCGTAATAAATTAGCATTATTTTGTAATGTAAAAAGAGAGGCAGTTATTCAATCGATAGATGCTTCAACCATATATGAAGTTCCAAATTTGATGCTTGAAGAAGGATTAGATGTTGTGGCTTTGAAAAAATTAGATTTACCTAAAAAAGCGGCACCAGACTTAAAAAACTGGAATACTTTTTTACGCAGATTAAAAAATCCAAAACATACCGTAAATATTGGTTTGATTGGAAAATATGTAGAAATGCAGGATTGTTACAAATCTATTTTAGAGGCGTTCATTCATGCAGGTGCTTCAAATGAAACTAAAGTTAACGTAATTTCGATACATTCAGAACATATTAATAGTGATAATGTAGAAGAAAAATTAGGACCTCTTGATGGGGTTTTAGTAGCTCCTGGTTTTGGTGAAAGAGGAATTGAAGGAAAAATAGAAGCGGTTCGTTTTGCACGTGAAAATAATATTCCATTTTTCGGGATTTGTTTGGGAATGCAAATGTCTGTTATCGAATATTCAAGAAATATTTTAGGTTACGCTGAAGCGAATTCTACAGAGATGAATGAAAAAACAAAACATCCTGTGGTGAATTTGATGGAAGAACAAAAGAATGTTACTGATAAAGGTGGAACAATGCGTTTAGGGGCTTGGAAATGTGATATTAAACCAAACTCACTAGCACATAAAATCTACGGTCAAAAGACGATTTCAGAGCGTCACCGTCACCGTTATGAATATAATAATAAATATAAAGATGAATTACAGAAAGCAGGTTTAATTGCTTCTGGAGTTAATCCTGATACTGGTTTGGTAGAAATTATAGAACTTGAAAATCACCCGTTTTTCATTGGAGTGCAATACCATCCTGAATATAAAAGTACTGTTGCAAACCCACATCCAATTTTTGTAAACTTTGTGGCTGCTGCTGTTAATACGCATAAAAAATAATATTAATATTCTAAAAGGATGTAACGTTTGAGTCCAACTCACAACTAATAGCCTTTAACGAATAACTTTTTTAAATTAATAATGGAAGAAAAAAAATTTGATCTTAATTCAATCATTGGTTTTGTATTGATATTTGGAATTTTGATTTGGATTATGTACCAAAATCAGCCTTCTGATAAGGAAATTGCTGCTGAAAAAGCCAAGAAAGAATTAGTTGCTAAGCAGGAAGCTCAGGCTAAAGTGGATAAAACTAAAACAGCCGTTTTGCCAGTTGCTGCTGCAACAACTCCTGGTGATACAGTTCAATTGGCACAATTGCAAAAAACTTTAGGTGGTTTTGCTTATTCGGCTACACTTCCTTCTGCAAAAGAAGGTTTTACAACTATTGAAAACGAAAAGATGATACTGAAAATCGCCAATAAAGGTGGTTACATAGTTGAAGCTACGTTGAAAGAATTCAAAAGGTTTGAGAAAAATTCAGGTCAATTAGTAGAATTAATTAGAGATAATAATTCGAATCTAAACATTCAGTTACAAACTACAGATAACAGAACTTTAAATTCTAAGGATTTATATTTTGAACCAACTTTGACTAAAAGCGGAGCAGATCAAATCTTAACAATGCGTTTGAAAGCGGGTGCAAACGAATTTTTAGAATATAAATACATCTTAAAAGCAAATGACTATTTAGTTGGTTTTGATATTCGTTCTCAAGGATTAAATAAAGTCTTAAATTCTTCTAAACCATTAGATTTACAATGGGATTTGAAAAGTTACAGAAATGAGAAAAGCGTTTCTATTGAAAAAAGATATGCTCAGTTAGAATATGAATATGGTGATGAAAAATCTAACTATGTAAGCGCAGGTGTAGGAAAAGAAGATACTCCGGAAAAAGTAAGTTATATCGCTTTTAAACAACACTTTTTTGCTGCTATTTTAGCAACTGATAAGCCATTCGAAAAATCTAAATTGCAATCTGATGATTTAGTTAAAGATGAAGCTATCGATACAACATTTGTAAAGCAATTTAGAGCAACAGTTCCTTTAGCTTTTTCTAATGGAGAAGTTGATTATAAAATGAGCTGGTATTTTGGACCATCTGATTATAAAACATTAAAATCATACGATAAAAATTTCGAAAAAATTATTCCATTAGGATGGGGAATTTTTGGATGGATCAATAAATGGATTTTTATTCCGTTATTTGGATTCTTAAGTTCAACAATTGGATTGTCTTTAGGAATTGCAATTATCATTTTTACTATACTTATCAAATTGGCAATGTCGCCAATTACATATAAATCATTTTTGTCTCAGGCTAAAATGAAAGTTTTGCGTCCAGAGATTACAGAGTTGGGAGAAAAATTCAAAAAAGACCCAATGAAGAAACAGCAGGAAACAATGAAGTTGTACAACAAAGCGGGGGTAAACCCAATGGCAGGATGTATCCCGGCATTGATTCAGCTTCCATTCATGTATGCATCATTTCAGTTCTTTCCATCAGCTTTTGAATTAAGACAAAAAAGTTTCCTTTGGGCCGACGATTTATCTTCATTTGATGCTGTCGTACAATTGCCATTCCATATTCCTTTGTATGGAAGTCACATCAGTTTGTTCCCAATTATGGCAGCAATTGCGATTTTCTTCTACATGAAAATGACTTCTGGAGATCAGCAAATGGCGGCGCCTCAACAAGAAGGTATGCCGGACATGGCAAAAATGATGAAAATCATGATCTATGTTTCGCCATTAATGATGTTGATTTTCTTTAATAGCTATGGTGCTGGTTTGAGTTTGTATAACTTTATTTCAAACTTAATTACAATTGGAATTATGTTTGTTATTAAAAACTATATAGTTGATACAGATAAAATTCACGCTCAAATTCAGGAAAATAAATTAAAAGAGCCTAAAAAACAAAGTAAGTTTCAACAACGTCTTCAGGAAGTTATGGAGCAACAAGAAGCTGCGAAAGGGCAGAATAAAAAGAAATAAATAATATTATTTATAAATAAGAAAGCCGTCTTTTTGACGGCTTTTTTGTGTTTAAAATTTAGGTAATAGAACTTTGTCTATTACATGAATGATTCCATTTGAGCACTGAACATCTGTAGCTACAATAGTACTTACTCTATTGCTCGCATCTGTGATTTTTGCACCTCCAGTTAAACCAATTGTAAAATTTTGTCCGGCAAAAGTACTTACTACTTGCCCGTTTGTTAATGCGGTCGATTGTACATTTGCTCCGGCTACAACATGATATTTTAAAGTAGTCTCTAAAACATTGGCAGGAATAGCTGGAAGTCCTGAAAATCCAGTTTCAGTTAAGAAACTTGTAAAAGCAGCATTTGTTGGAGCGAAAACAGTAAACGGCGAGCTGGCGGTTCCTGATAATATTCCGGCAAAACCAGATGAAGGATTGAAAGTTAAAGCAGCAACAAGAGTAGTGAAGTTTTTATTGGCTACCGCATGATTAACAATAGTCGGTAATCCGATAACACCATCAACTACATGAATGATTCCGTTTGATGCTTGAATATCGGCAGTAGTAACTGTTGCTCCGCCATTTGTTTTTCCACCGTTAATAGCAACACCGGAACCTTTTTCAAGATACATACTTATGGTATTTGAAGTCGATGCACTTCCTTTAGCTAAAGTCTTTACGTAGCCTGTTGCAATTTCTGTCGATTTTACTTTGGTACTCAAAACATGATTTAATAATATTTCTTTTAGGGCAGGAACAGGAACAGCATTTAAATTGGCATAACCTTTGGCTGTTAAAAATGCGCTAAAAGCGGTATTGGTAGGCGCAAAAACGGTATAAGAACCGGAAGAGTTCAGTGTGGTAACCAGATCTGCTTTTTCAAGAGCGGCAACCAAAGAGCTGAGATTAGGATCTGCTTTCGCAATAGAGACGATCGTTTGGGGTTGTTGAGATGAATCATCATCATCATCATCATCATTGTTACATGAAATACTGACGAAAGCAATTAATGCTACCAGAGCAATTAATTTAAATTTGATTGTTTTCATAATATTGATTTTTTTTGTTTGTTACTGCTAAGTTATTTATTTTGTTTAACAAAATTTACAATTAATTAAACAATTATTAATTTTAATATATATTTAACCTTTTTGTTTAAGGTTGTATTTTGCTGATTGCTAGTTAATTATGTTTTAATGACTTGCTTTTTGAATATTCGTGTAGATTCAAATGTGGCAAAATGATTAAACAAAAATTAAAATTATTTTTTGGGTAATAAAAGTGAAAATGAAGCTACTTTTGCAATACTAAAACGTACTTTTTATTGTTATATAGAAAAACATATTATGAAAAATTTTTTGATTTTATTTTTAATAAGTGTTACCGCTTTTTCTCAAGATTTTAATAAAATAGATGCCAGTGGAAAAAAAGACGGAGCCTGGAAAGGAACATATGAACTTTCCAAACGTCCACGTTATGAAGGAACTTTTAGTCATGGTAAAGAAACAGGAATATTTAAATTTTTTGATGACACTAAAAAAGGTGATGTTGTAGCTACTCGAGATTTTACTGCTAATGACGGCAGTTCATTTACTATTTTTTATGATCAGAATAAAAATAAAGTAAGTGAAGGAAGAGAAGTGGGTAAAGCCCGTGAAGGGGAATGGAAATATTATCATAAAGCTTCGAAAGTGGTTATGACACTTGAAAATTATAAAAATGGTAAGTTAGAAGGTGTGAGGTCTGTTTTTTATCCGGATTCTAAAATTGCAGAAGAAATGACGTATAAAAATGGTTTAAAAGATGGGACTTATAAAAAATACGGTCAAAATGCCTTTCTTTTAGAACAGAGCACATATAAGAATAATGAGTACAACGGAGACGCTATTTTTTATGATTCTGATGGTGTTATGGCCTCTAAAGGAAAATTTTTAAACGGAAAGAAAGTGGGAATGTGGCAGTTTTATCTAAAAGGAAAATTAACTAAAGAAGTAAATATGAGCGATCCGAAAAGCAATTATAAAGCGGATTCAAAACCTAAAATGGAATAATAGGTCTCGAAATTGCTTGAGTAAAAAGAATTTTTTTGCCACGAATTCACCAATTTATAAATCAATATTTAAATTCGTGAATTCGTGGCAAACTTTTTTCTAAATTTGATTTGCTAATACTTTAAGTAAATGGATTTAAACGAACTTATCGGAAGGTTTTTATTATTGTTTTTCTCAATTTTGGTTTTGTATTTTTTCTCTAACAGAAAAGATAATGAAACTATAAATCCGTTGATGGTTATTGTTGGTCTTTGTACTTTTTCATTGTGCTATTTATTCACAAAAATCGAAATTGGAGTAGGCATTGGGTTTGGATTATTTGCTATTTTCTCGATTCTAAGATTCAGAACGCAGTCTTTTACTGTAAATGCCATTATTTTCCTTTTTGCAACCATCACACTTTCTATCTTAGATATTATGTATCCGTATGAAAAGATTGAAGTGTTATTGTTCTTCCAAATAATTATTATCGGATTTTATATTTTGGCTTCGGTTTTAGTCAATAAAAAAGCATCTAAATATCTGAATATTGTCGATGTCAAAATTCCTCTAGAAGGCGACTTTTCGTTAGAAAATCAAAGAATTCGAAAAATGATTCAGCAAAAAATTAATATTGACGATTTCGATTTTAAAATCATCCTGATCAATACGGTTTCAAATGAAATAGATTTGCAGGTTTTCTATTGATTATTCGTTAAAAGGCCTAGCCTGTTTGATATATAAAGCTCTGTTTTTTCCAACAATTTTAAATTCAATATCAACAGGGTTTAATCTGTTTTTTTTCCAATAACGATTCATTTGGGTTTCAATTTTTTGACTAACAAGATTTAGACTGATCATTTCTTTGTTACTTAACAAAGGTTCATTATTGTTTAAATTGGAATTGGAGATATAATCGACATTAAAATCTTCATCAGCTGTTTTTTCAGGCGTCAGGTAATAAGCCGTGAATTGCTCGCAAATTTCTCCTTTTTCAGGTTTCACAACTGAGTTTTCTCCTTTTTGTATGTTAACCGTAATACCCGGGAAATTTTTCCTGAAGATATTTTGAGTAATGATTACGCCATTTGCCAATTCATCTGGAAAAGAACGATGCACCAAAACGCCCATAGCAATACTTTGCTGATCGATTCCAAAAAGCTCTCTTTCGGTGTAAGACCCTTCATTCCATACACTGGCCCAAACTTGCTTAATTGCCTTTTCGAAAGTTTTTATACTATCACCTAAAATTCCGGTTTTAGAATCGTAAAGACCGGCGCCATTAAAATCATCTAAATCTTCAGCATTGGTAGAAGACCTGAATCTGAAATTTTTAAAGGCTGCATTTTTATACGCTTGGTTCAGTTTTGCAATTAAATCCGGATTAATTGGTTCTTTTTTAATAGCATCCCGAATTTTTTTTAATTGATGATTGATCCATACTGTTGAATCTTTATATGGATAGTCTAAAAGCTCTTTAATTAAGGGTGATATTGATTGCTTCTGAATGTGTTGGGTATAAAAATAAAAAGGAATAGCATGCGCATTTTCAGGAGTTTTAAACGAAATATCTTTTGTAATATCTTTTGAAATCGCAATTAAATAGGCCAAATTTTGTGCTTTTGAGCCAATAAAATTCACACCTTTTTTGGGTATTGAATTCAAATCGACTAAATCTGTAACACTATTATCAATAAGCAATTGCTTCTTTTTGGAAATGGTTTTGTTATTTATTTTTTTGGTTGTTTCTTTAATGTAAAAAGTGTCAATTTCAATTTTTAACTCTACTTTCTTTGAAATCAATCTTTTGATAGTGTTGTCTTTAAAAACAGTTGTATAGGCCATAATCGGAATCTTTCTGTTTTTACCTAAAAGTACTAAATGACTTAAAGGTGTTTGAAGTTCATTCACAATAATTCCTCTTACATCTGGCAGAATATCGGGCGTTCCATCTAAAATTATAATTTCGTCAGTCTTTGGTTTAATCGTCTCTAAATCTTTTATTTTATATGGTTTTAAGATACCAACGTTACTTCCTGAAACGATCTCCTGATAGGTAATTTCATTAAAAATGTAATCTGATTTTACACAGGGAATTTTGAATTTATTTTCCTGATACCACTGCATTTTTTCAGGATTATTCAAATAGAATTTTAAATTGGGTCCAATGAAGCTGGATTTTAAAATTAAATTATAAAAGTTTTCAATTAAAGGAACAGACATGCGATCTGACGCAGCTAACTCAAAAATCCATTTGTCAGTTCCTTTGATATGGTTTAGATTTCCCAGTAAATAAGTTCTGTCTTTTTCGGAATCGCTATAATTTTCCTGATTAAAGATTTCTACTTCTTTGTCATAACCTAAATAGTTGGTTGCAAAATCGTAGTGATGCGAAATTAAGGCACTATTGAAGTAGTACATTTTTTTGTTCTTCAAATCATAAACAATTTTTACCGATTCGATATTTGAAAATTTATCTGATAATGGTTTCCCTTTAAATGCTTTATAAGCTTCGTAATTGGACAAAGAAGCACTGTAGCTTTGTGCGCTTAAAGAGGTTATAATGAAGAGGAAAATAAAAGTGTAAACAAATTTTCGCATGACATTTTTATTGAATAATAAAAGTAATTAAAAAAAACGATAGGTTTTATCTACTGCAGGATTATATAAACTAATCAAAACTAGTCTAATTATCTATATTTTGGCTTACCTTTGCACCCTTGTAAAATATAAACGATTTAGAATGAAACGTGTAGTAGTTGGACTTTCTGGTGGAGTAGATTCGAGTGTTGCAGCTTATTTATTGCAACAACAAGGATACGAAGTTATAGGCCTTTTTATGAAAAACTGGCACGACGACTCGGTTACTATTTCTAATGAATGCCCTTGGTTAGAGGATAGTAATGATGCTTTACTGGTTGCTGAAAAACTAGGAATACCGTTTCAAACTGTCGATTTAAGCGAAGAATACAAAGAAAAAATCGTTGATTATATGTTCAACGAATACGAAAAAGGAAGAACTCCAAATCCTGATGTGCTTTGTAATCGCGAAATCAAATTTGATGTTTTCATGAAAATTGCCTTAAGCCTTGGTGCTGATTATGTAGCAACAGGACATTATTGTCAAAAAAAGGAAATTGAAGTAGATGGAAAGCCAGTTTATCAATTAATTGCCGGTGCCGATAACAACAAAGATCAGTCGTATTTTTTATGCCAATTGTCGCAAGAACAATTAGCAAAATCACTGTTTCCAATTGGAGCTTTAACCAAACCGGAAGTGCGCGAAATTGCTGCTGAAATGGATTTAGTAACGGCTGAAAAGAAAGATTCTCAAGGATTATGTTTTATTGGAAAAGTACGTTTGCCGGAATTTTTGCAACAAAAATTGCAACCTAAAGAAGGTAAAATTGTTCAGATTGATAAAAACGATCCCATTTATATTATTGAAAAACCAGCTGGTTTATCGGTAGAAGATGAATTGAATTTAGAAGCTCAAAAACGTGCTTATCTTCCAACAATGGGAAAAGTAGTGGGTAAACATCAAGGGGCTCATTATTTTACAATTGGACAAAGAAAAGGTCTGAATGTGGGCGGAACAACAGATCCGTTATTTATTATTGCGACCAATGTTGAAACCAATACCATTTATACTGGTTTGTCAAGCAACCATCCAGGTTTGTTTAAAAAAGCTTTATTTATTGAAAAATCTGAAGTGCACTGGATTCGTACTGATCTTGCTTTAAAAGTTGGTGAAACAATGGAAGTTATGGCAAGAATTCGATACCGTCAGCCTTTGCAAAAAGCTACTTTGCATCAGTTTGAAGATGGAATGTATGTTAGTTTTGATGAGTCGCAATCTGCCATTACTGAAGGTCAGTTTGTTGCCTGGTATTTCGGTAATGAATTAGTTGGTTCGGGAGTAATTTCTTAGCTTTATACTTTTTATGGAGGTTTATCCTTTAAAAAAAGTACAGTATGAAGCACATTTTTACGTTTACTTTATTGTTATTTTCTCTTGTGATGTTTTCTCAGGAAGAAGATGCATGGGTTTATTTTAAAGATAAGCCAAATGCACAACTGTTTTTAAATAAGCCATCAGATATGCTTTCGCAACGTTCTTTAGATCGAAGAACGAATCAAAATATAGCTTTAAATAGTACCGATGTTCCTGTTGAGAAAACATATATTAATCAGGTAAAAGCGAGCGCTGGAATCAAAATAATGGCGCATTCAAAATGGTTAAATGCACTTCATATTCGTGGAACGCAAATTAATATTCAGGCACTTAAATCATTATCATTTGTAGACAAAGTTGTTTTTGCTAATAAGGCTTTAAATACAACTGCGAAAAAAGTTAATGAGAATCTGGTAACCCAAACTAATGATAAGCTTAAAACTACTGTAGATTACGCTTACGGCAATTCTGCCAATCAAATTCAGATGCTTAACGGGCAGGCTTTGCACAAACAAAATTATACTGGTGCCGGAAAAATAATTGCTGTTTTAGATGGTGGATTTCCAAATGTAAATACTGCGGAACCGTTTAAAAAGCTGATAGACAATCATCAAATTTTAGGAGGTTATGATTTTGTGTCTAAAAGTGAAAATTTTTATACAGGTGACAATCATGGGACAATGGTTCTTTCTACGATGGGAGGTTATAAAGAAAATGCTTTGATTGGAACAGCACCAGATGCTTCTTATTATTTATTTATTACAGAATATGACCCGACTGAAAACCCGGTAGAAGAATCTAATTGGGTGGAAGCCGCTGAAAAAGCAGATAGTTTAGGTGTAGATATTATAACCACTTCATTGGGTTATTTTGAATATGATAATGTCAATTATAGTCATACTTACAGTGACATGAATGGTACTACCAATTTTATTTCACGAGGTGCAGAAATCGCCTTTAGTAAAGGAATAATTGTGGTGGCTTCGGCAGGAAATGAAGGCACTACATCAGAGCCTCATATTGGCGCGCCTGCAGATGCCGTTTCAGTGTTAACTGTTGGATCTGTTACTTCAGCAAAAGTAAAATCAGGTTTTAGTTCTATAGGACCAAGTTTTGATGGGAGAATAAAACCCGATATTATGGCGCAGGGTACTGCAGCTGTGGTTTCTGATGTAAACGGGAATATTGTCACTACAAACGGAACTTCTTTTTCTTGCCCAATAATAGCTGGAATGATTGCCTGTTTATGGCAGGCATATCCATCTAAAACCAATAAAGAAATTAGACAAATGATTTTAGAATCATCTGATAAATTTGCTGCACCAAATAATAATTATGGATACGGTATTCCAAATTTCGGATCTACTTTAGGCGTTGAAAGCTTTCAGGTTTTATCTCATTTTTCAGTTTTTCCAAATCCAGCTAAAACTTTTGTTTCTTTTTCTTTTTCAAATGAAAATTACAACGCATTAGTCTCAATTTACTCCGTTTTGGGACAAAAATTAATCGAGAAAAAAATCACAAATCAAAACCCAATTCTTTCTGTAGAAGCATTAGATAGTGGACTTTATTTCTATACTTTTGATGCCGAAGGTTTGCATAAAACCGGAAAGATAATCAAACAATAAGAACCTGCTTGCATGAATAAAATTACACAACTTTTCAATATAAAATACCCAATAATTCAAGGCGGAATGATCTGGAACAGCGGTTATAAACTAGCATCTGCAGTTAGTAATTCAGGAGGACTAGGCTTAATTGGTGCAGGTTCTATGTATCCTGAAGTATTAAGGGAACACATTCAGAAATGTAAAAAAGCGACTGATAAACCTTTTGGTGTTAATATTCCGATGTTATATCCCAATCTGGAAGAAATCATAAATATTGTGGTGGAAGAAGATGTGAAAATCGTTTTTACTTCGGCAGGAAACCCTAAAACCTGGACTTCTTTTTTGAAAGAAAAAGGGATTACGGTAGTGCATGTAGTAAGTAGTAGTGTTTTTGCCTTAAAAGCGCAGGAAGCTGGAGTAGATGCAATTGTTGCTGAAGGTTTTGAAGCGGGAGGACACAATGGACGAGATGAAACTACAACATTGACTTTGATTCCGATGGTGAAAGAAAAAATTCAGATTCCGATTATTGCTGCGGGGGGAATCGCAACGGGAAGAGGAATGCTGGCAACCATGATTTTAGGTGCCGATGGCGTTCAGGTTGGAAGCCGCTTTGCCGCTTCAATAGAATCTTCTTCGCACAATAATTTCAAAGAAACAATAGTTAAAGTAAAAGAAGGAGATACACAATTGACTTTAAAAGAATTGGCTCCAGTTCGATTGGTGAAAAATAAGTTTTATCAGGACGTTCAGGAATTATATGAAAAATGTCCTTCTAAAGAAGATTTGGTTCAACTTTTAGGAAGAGCAAGAGCCAAAAAAGGAATGTTTGAAGGAGATCTTGAAGAAGGCGAACTTGAAATTGGACAGATCGCCGGATTGATTCATGAAATTCTTCCAGTCGAACAAATTATTCAACAAATGATCACTGAATTTGAAGATGCCTGCAAAGAAAAAGCTAAATTTGAGTTTTAATTATCTGCAAGAACCTACAATATGAATTCTATACGAACCTACATACTATTACTTTTTTTAACATTTGGTCTGCAACAGGTTCAAAGTCAGTCTTATCAATTTAAAACTTCAGGATTTAGTGTTTTAGAAAAAAACGAAAGAGGAAAATGGGGCGAATGGTCCAATCTCGATTTAGTAAATCTCTCTGTAATTCTAGATACTAATAAGCACCGAATTGTTGTTTATTCTCAGGAAATCCAACTTTTTAGCATTTTAGATTATATAGAACGGGAAGAGAATGATACTGATATTGTTTATTCTTTCATGTGCAAAGACAATGATGGAAAAGAATGTAAAGTATCTATTATAACCCGTAAAAAGCAAGATTATCGTAAACAGCTTTACATCAACTATGATGATCGTATTATCGTATATAATATTTTTAGTGTTTAAATCATATAACTATATATAGATAAAAAACAAACAAACCCGACAGGATTGAAAAAAATCTCTAGGGTTTGTCATTAAAAAAAATCTTAGAATCTTAGAATCTCAGAACCTTTCTCAAGAAATGTCTTTAATAAAATCATCATACTCTAAATAAAACATTTCAAGAGCATTCATCTTTTCAAAAAAGAAATCAAAAATAGTATCCCAGTTATTGCGATTGCTAAAACCTACGCCTTGTATTTCTGTCCAAATACGACTAATCGTTTTACCGCTTTCTAAAGTATAGTTTTTTTCGAAAACCAAATCTTTAATAAATTCATCTTCCAGAATTCCTTTTAAAGCTTCTAATTTTTCAAAATAAGCATTTCGTTTTTCATCGCTTCTTTGTTCGATATCAATAAATACCTGCGCCTTTTTATTATCTACATAAAATTTAAAAGAAAAATCTTTTATTTTGGTGTCATACAGAACCCATTTTCTTGGATATTTTTCGGCAAAAGCCACCCAAAATTCTCTTTTTATTTTCTGTGATTCTTCTTTACTGTACATTTTTTAAATTTTGTATAGCCGTAACTATTTAATATTGGAGTTTAAAATTATTTACGTATAACGTACTGTTTACACCACCTTCATATAAAATTCCATCGGCACTTGAAGCGAAAACTACAATAATATGCGTTGGTTTATCTGTTGCACTACCATAAAGACCATTGCCAGGTTTCTGATAATCAGGATATGATGAATCTAACGTTCCGTAGGTCAAATTTACACTAATATTTTGAAGATTTATGCCTGTTGTGGTGCCAGTTCTGTGCCAACCTGTTGCAATTCTTTTAATAGCATTTGGATTATCTCTATTTTCGAGGATTACATAAATATCAGCCTGATCTGTTTTGTCCATAACTTTTCCTTTTCCATCCTGATAAGGTGTTCCGGCGGTGTATTTAATTTCTGCAGAAAAACTTTTTGGTTTCGCAGTAAATGGAATTCCAAATTGTGTTGAAGCCGGAGGATTAGAAACATTCAAAACAAATTTCCCTGTAAATAAAGTGCCAGAACCCATACGTTGGCCAACAATGCCTGAAACGCTACCAAGATCTTTAGTGATAATTTGTGCTACATAATCTGTTCCTGTATTTAGATAAGGGTAAGTTGTTACGTTGGCGGCACTGGTTGTTGTAGTTCCATCATTTGCAGTTGCCCATATAGTATTGTCGTTTAATCCAGGTTGTTTATAAGCTTTTCCGGAAGGTGTATACCAGTCATCAAAAGCACTGTTTTCCAGTTGAGGATTAGAACCTTCCTGAGTAACAATAACTGTATAGATGGCTTTGTTTCCGTTTTCGGCCGTTACAGTGTACGTTTGCGGAGAGGTAAAATCACGAACTGTTTCTTTTACAGGAGACAGGGTTGCAAAAGTTGATAAAGCTAGTGAATCAATAGCTAATTTAGTTACGTCAGCATTGGTATCAACAGTAATTTTGATTTCTTTTGTTTCCTTGTTAATTTCAGAAAAACCAGATTGATTTTGTAATGTAATATATCGAATATCATTTTTATCAGAAGCACCAAAATGATTTTCATCAACACAAGCGATTATTAAGAATAACAGACTTAAAGTCAAAACGGAATAGCAGAAAATCCTTTTCATTTTTTTAGACTTTTTTTGATTGGAAAATAATAGTAAAAACCGATATTCAAGCGAAGTAAATTAATACTAAAATCAGAGTCTGTTCCATGAGATTTCTCTGTAATTTCGTCATTTACTTTTGTTTCTGTCCATGATGCTTTAAATCCTGCAATTTGTGCCCCAACTTCTACAGAAAAACCTTTAACGACATTCACCATGATTCCAGGATTTATTTGCAATTCGATCGAACGATCTTTAGAATAGGTCCTGGTCAATAAATCATCTGTTGTCCTTTCTTCCAGAGAACTGCTAAAAGAAGTTCCTAACAGAATTTGGTTGTATAAAAAGAATCTTTCTTTCTGATCGAGAGGAATAAAATTCTTCATCACGCCATAAATTCCATAAGCGTCTTTTGCATATTGAACTGCTGTTGCACTATTTTGTGAGTCAGTTTCCGTCTGTTCTCTTCTGATATTTTCGTAACTGATTAATGCTCCCAGGGCAAAGTTGTTCTTGATAAAATAACCAGCATCAATGCTTGTTTTAAACTGATTGCGGGATTCATCATTTACATCAACTAATAAACCTTCTTTTTTGTCCGTATCTTTAGTTGAAAATGAAAAAGTGATACCACTATACATATTGCCTTTTCCGGTAAGTTTGTGTTTTAAATCGAGACTGTCTTTTGGTGTTGTTTGCGCAAAACTTGTTTTTGATAAAAATATAAAAAGAATTAAAAAACTATATCGGATTATCTTTTGACGCATAAATTGGTTTTTTGATGGTTTTGGAGTCTTTTATAAAGTGTAAAGCAGCAATAGTTTACATCATAAAAATACAATTTTTATCCAATTCTTTATTTACTAATCATAAATTAAGCGATTGAGAAATATAAAACTTGTGAGATGAGGATTTCTAGACTATCTTTAGGTTTAATTTTTTACAAAAACTTCCTTTAATCATGGATTTTCAAGATTTTTTGCAATATGTTCCTAATTTAATTCCAGTTGAATTGCCAGCCACTTTGTCTCATATAAAAATGGCCCCAAAAGGACGCATCGAAGAACTCAAAAATCTTGATTTGTCAACCAAAACGCCGAGAATTGCTGCTGTTATGATGTTGTTTTATCCTAAAGATGAGAAGACGCATTTAGTTTTAATTGTTCGGAATGCTTATAATGGAGTTCACTCTTCGCAAATTGCTTTTCCTGGTGGCAAATATGAAATTTCAGATGTAAATTTTCAGGAAACAGCACTAAGGGAAACAGAAGAAGAAGTTGGTGTTTCGTCTGAAAAAATTAAGATCATAAAGCATTTTACACCAATGTATATTCCGCCAAGTAATTTTTTGGTGCATCCATTTTTGGGAATTGCCAACGAAGAACTTTCATTTTTTCCGGATATTAGGGAAGTAGCAGATATTATTGAGTTGCCCTTATCAGTCTTTTTAAATGATGAAATTATTATCGAAGCCACATTGTCAACTTCTTACGCCGAAAATGTTTTAGTTCCCGCTTTTAATATTCAAAATCATATCGTTTGGGGAGCAACTGCGATGATATTGAGCGAGCTAAGAGACGTCCTGAAAGCAACTTTTGAGGAAAATTCGTAAAAACAAAAAATTAATGATTTGATATTCATTATAATAACAATTTATTTCCGAAATTGCTTAATAGTATTGCTAAAAGAATAATTTTTGTATGTTTGCGACCTAACAAAAAAAAACAATAAGCACTTATGGGATTGTTTAAGCGAAATCCTTTTGGACATATATTATTCATCAAGAAATGGTTAATCCGAATCTTGGGCTCAATGACGCACCGAAGATACAGAGGTTTTAATGAATTGCAGATTGAAGGATCTGAAATTATTAAGACACTGCCAGATAATAATGTATTGTTTATTTCGAATCACCAGACTTATTTTGCTGACGTTGTGGCGATGTTTCATGTCTTTAACGCAAGTTTAAGCGGACGTCAAGATACTATTAAGAACATTGGTTATTTGTGGCAGCCTAAAATGAATATCTATTATGTTGCTGCAAAAGAGACGATGCAAGCGGGTTTATTGCCAAGAATTTTAGCTTATGTTGGCGCTATTACAGTGGAGAGAACATGGCGTGCTAAAGGTGTTGATGTTACGGAAAAACGTGAAGTTAATCCAAATGATACTGAAAATATTAGAATTGCGCTTGAAGATGGTTGGGTAATTACTTTTCCGCAAGGAACTACAAAGTCTTTTAAGCCAGTTCGTAAAGGAACGGCGCATATTATCAAACAGCATAAACCAATTGTAATTCCGATTGTTATTGACGGTTTCCGTCGTTCATTTGACAAGAAAGGATTACGAATGAAGAAAAAAGGAATACTACAATCTTTTATCATCAAAGAACCTCTTGAAATTGATTATGAAAATGATACTATCGAAGAAATCGTAGAAAAAGTAGAATATGCTATTGAACAACATCCATCATTTTTAAAAGTTATTCCAGCTGAAGTAATTAAGGTAGAGGAAGAACTTAACGAAATGAGAAGATGGAGTTATAAGGGGCCGGAAAATGAATATTAGTTTGTAAATATTTTTATGTTTCAGTTAGAAACTTAGCAACTTAGTGTCTCAGAACCTTAGCAGTTTAAATTAAAAATCAATTTTCTTCAACTCTTTATAATTAGCATATAATCTTCGTAATAAGGTTCCGTAAAGCAATCGGTAAAAACACCAGAATAGACCAAAAAACGCACAGGCAACCAAAAATGCTATTCCGAAAGTTATAAACATCGTTCTGCCATTTGCGGCTAATTTTTCTCTTATAAATGCCATGTCAGGATTATAGACAAAGGTGATAAAGAAGCTTAGAATTGCTGTGATCACAATTATTACCAGATTGTACCAAACATAATACTGCACTGTTTTGCGTGTTCTTAAAATAGCGCTCATTAATGATTTTGTAGCAACTGTAGTTGAAATTGTAGCGTAGTTTTTATAGAATAGGAATACAAAAACCAATCCAATTAGATAATTTAGATAAGTTAAGTATTCAAGTGCACTCACAATTTCCGGATGATTACTTTTCTGTAAGACATCATCTGTATTAAGGAATAAGTTTGAAAAAGTCCAAAATGAAATCTCTACAATACTAATTATCAGAATCCACTTCACGATAGAAGATGATTTCTTGTGAATCATTCTGTAGATTTCTTTTTCAGAAATTTGTTCAAAAGAATCCGAGTTCTTTTTCCAGTCTTTTTTTAATAAATCCAGTTCTTTCATAATAATTTTTAAGGATTTAGTATTTTTTTAAGTTTCCCTTTAATTCTATTCATTTTCACACGCGCATTCACTTCGCTGATTCCCAGGGTCTCTGCTATTTCTTGATAATCTTTGTCTTCTAAATACATAAAAACTAATGCTTTTTCGATGTCATTAAGCTGGTATACGGCTTTATACATCAATTTAATCTGTTCTTCTTCTTCATAGTTGTAATCAACATCTTTTACAAAATGCTGATGACTTTCATATTCTACTGTCGATATGGTTCTTTTGGTTTTTCGATATAAGGTAATGGCAGTATTTAAAGCCACACGATACGTCCAGGTCGAAAATTTACTGTCGCCCCTAAATTTTGGATAAGCTTTCCAGAGCTGAATAGTAATTTCCTGAAACAAGTCTTTGTGTGCATCTTCGCCAGCAGTATATAATCTACAAATCTTGTGGATTATATTCTGATTAGCCTTCAATTGCGCAACAAATGACTGTTCTAGGTTTTCGCTCATAATGTATTAGTAGTATTGCAATCTATTTTGTTACAAAGATTTTTTCTTTAGCTATTAATTGCACAAACTTTCTATAGTTTATTATAATTTTTTAGATAAGTAGATGCGTCTATGCCCTTTCGGAAAATCTTTTATTTCACCAATTGTTTCGTAACCATTTTTTAAGTAAAATTTTTCCGCTTGAAAATCAAATGTATCAAGCATAGAAATTTTGACTCCTTTTTCTCTCGCAATTTTTTCAGCATGTTTCAAAATCCAGGTTCCGATACCTTTATTTCGGTATTTTTCTTCTACCCATAAAACTTTAATTTCAAGTCCGTTCCAATATCCAATACCTGCCAATATTCCACCAATTTCAATACCGTTTTTGGTTTTTGCCACAAATTCTAATGGATCCCAGGTATCTGAAATTGCTGGAACTTTACTCAAATTAAACTCATTAATTCCATCAATTACTTTCTCTATATTTTCTTTAGTACAAGTTTCAAGAGTAAATTCTGTTATTATCTCCATTTTAGTTTTTAAGATCTTTTTATTGTGAAATTGTGTAATTGCTTTAGCTGTTCAGTATCACTAAAGTTTTGTTAGCTTTTATAAAGGCTTGGTTTTATAATAATTCACCATCAAATCTACAAATTTACTATAACTGTCTATGCCGTCTTTTTGATTGTTTGTCTTTAGGAAATTATCATAAAAAACATGAAAACCTTCATCTATAAAAGTGTCATACTGTTTCCAGAAATCCTGACTTTCCTGATAGTTTTTTAAGATTCCAACATGCGTTTGTTTCTTTAACTGGTCGAAAATTTTCTCATTTTTAACTTGCCAGATCCCTAAACAATAACGTAAGGCAAAACTGTATCCGGAATATTGATAATATAAATTATTGTTTTTTACCGATGCTAAAACACCTATAAAATTACATTCGCTTTCACTTGCAAAACCCATTTGGTGTGCCATTTCATGACAAGTGGTAACCGGAAAATTGTACATTGGCAATAGATCATTTACCTGTGCTTCATTAGTAAATGGATTGAGATAACCACCAAAACCCATATAAGTTAACGGCAGACTGAAAAGAGATTTTTTGACACTTAAAATTTCATATTTAAAATAAGGATGTTCTTTCGCAAGATTTTCATAACCTTTAAGATTCATCTGAAAAGCTTCTTTTTGAGAGTAAGGAAACACGACTTTTGAACTGTCGTTTTTGGTTATCTGAAATTGAATTTCGTTGGTTTTTAAAATTAACTTTTTAGTGAAAGCCAATAATTCGGCATCAGTATATTCTCTTTTTATTTCCATCTTTTCAAACAGGGGTTCGCGATAATAATTGAAAGCCCAGAGAACATGAAACAAAAAGTAAAAAACAGAAATTTTACCTATGATTTTTAAAAGATGGTCTTTCCAATCTGCTCTCCATGTTTTTCTGATTTGCCAAAACCAGCTAATTACAGATAGGATTAGAATAGCATAAATAAGATCACCAACAGAAAATGGGATCTTACCTAAAAGTGTGCGTAAGAAATGCGAAATTCTGATATATAAATTATTGCTGTAAGCGCCCTCGACAAAATCCGGGAAAAAGGGCAGGATCCTCAGGAAGATAATTTGAATTGCAAGAAATAAGGGTAAAATATATTTTGATTTCACATTGTAAATTTTGGATACGTAAATATAAATACAATATTAACTGATTAAAAAAAAGTTGGCCAGGAATTCCAAAAATTTCCGCTAATTAAGGTTGTCCTTTATTAATAGTTTGATTTTACTTGCATTTAGAGTCCTTTTAATTTGTGCTAATTCGTGTAATTCGTGGCCAAAAAAACTAAGACATCACTTTAAACTTTGTAACTTTGGAACTCTTAATTGTTAAACTTCAAACAAAATATAATGAGTCAGGAAATAAGAAACCTCGAACCCAAAGCGCTATGGAATAAATTTGCAGATTTAAACGCTGTTCCGCGTCCATCAAAGAAAGAAGAACGTGTGATCGAGTTTATGAAAAACTTTGGAAATAGTCTGGGTCTGGAAACTTTTGAAGACGAAATTCGAAATGTAATCATCCGTAAACCTGCAACTCCGGGAATGGAAAATCGCAAAGCAATTGTAATGCAGGGACATCTTGATATGGTACACCAAAAAAATGCTGATACAGTTTTCGATTTCGATACGCAAGGAATCGACATGTATGTTGATGGTGACTGGGTTCGCGCTCGCGGTACGACATTGGGTGCTGATAACGGATTAGGGGTTGCTACAATTATGGCTATTTTGGAAAGCAAAGAAATTCCGCATCCGGCAATTGAAGCTTTGTTTACAATCGACGAAGAAACAGGAATGACAGGTGCTTTAAATCTTAAAGGAGGAATCCTTCAAGGTCAGATTTTATTGAATCTGGATACTGAAGAAGATGATGAGATTGATATAGGATGTGCTGGTGGAATTGATGTAACGGCTACAAGAACCTATCACGAAGAAGAAGTTCCGGAAGGATCAGTGGGTCATATTATTACCGTAAAAGGCTTAAATGGTGGTCATTCAGGAATGGATATTCATAAAGGTTTAGGTAATGCTAATAAAATCATGAACCGCTTGTTGTTTGATGCTTTTGAAAACTTCGGTTTGCAGGTTGCTGAAATTAATGGTGGAAGTTTACGTAATGCTATTCCGAGAGAAAGTGTTGCTAAAGTTATTATTTCTGAAATGTTTGATGAAGCCTATATCTTTGATATGCAGGAAATCATCAACGATATTAAAGCGGAATATAAAACGACTGAACCAAACTTATCTATTGAAATCGTAAAATGCGATTTACCTGAAAAAGTAATGGATTTAGGAGTTCAGGAGGGAATCATCAGAGCGATTTATGCTGCACATAATGGTGTTTACAGAATGAGCGCTGATATGGATGATCTGGTTGAAACTTCAAATAATATTGCTCGTGTTATTGTAAAAGATGGCGAAATTTTAGTTGGATGTTTAACGCGTTCTTCTGTTGAAACTTCAAAATTTGATTTGGCTAATTCACTACGTTCTGCTTTTGAACTGGTAGGCTGTGAGGTTGAGCTTTCAGGTTCATATCCAGGCTGGACACCAAATGTACATTCTGAAATATTAGATACTTTGGTTGGAATTTATGAAAAACAAAATGATGAGAAACCAAAAGTGGTAGCTTGTCACGCTGGTTTGGAATGTGGAATTTTAGGAACAAATTATCCTGATATGGATATGATTTCTTTTGGACCAACAATTCATGGTGCGCATTCACCAGATGAAAGAGCAAGTATTTCATCTGCTCAAAAATATTGGAAATTTGTATTAGAAATTCTTTCAAATATTCCAGTTAAGTAAAAAAGTCTCAGTTTACAGTCTCAGTTTACAGTTCTAAAAGTAACTGAAAACTGCGACTGCGACTGAAAACTAAAAAAAAAGTCTCAGTTTTCAGTCTCAGTTTTCAGTTCTAAAAGTAACTGAAAACTACGACTGCGACTGAAAACTAAAAAAAAGTCTCAGTTTTCAGTCTCAGTAATCAGTTCTAATAGTAACTGATTACTGAGACTGTGACTGCAAACTAAAAAAAAGTCTCAGTTTACAGTCTCAGTTTACAGTTCTAAAAGTAACTGAAAACCGCGACTGCGACTGAAAACTAAAAAAAAGTCTCAGTTTACAGTCTCAGTTTACAGTTCTAAAAGTAACTGAAAACTGCGACTGCGACTGAAAACTAAAAAAAAGTCTCAGTTTTCAGTCTCAGTAATCAGTTCTAATAGTAACTGATTACTGAGACTGTGACTGCAAACTAAAAAAAAGTCTCAGTTTACAGTCTCAGTTTACAGTTCTAAAAGTAACTAAAAACTGCGACTGCGACTGAAAACTAAAAAAAAAGTCTCAGTTTTCAGTCTCAGTAATCAGTTCTAAAAGTAACTGAAAACAGAGACTGTGACTGAAAACTTAATTAATCTCTCTTCGGATTATTTTTCTTCTCGCGTTTCTCTTCTTTCTTTTCTTTAGCCGTTTTTAACGGTTCTTTTTTTGCTGTTTTTTTAGCATCCTGACTCTTTGACATATTTTTTTTGATTAAGTTATTTTATTTATTTTCAAGTAAATATAAGTTCTATTTTTGGTTTATGATGTTAGTTTTGCTGATATACTTCAATTGAATCTTTGGCAAGTCTTTGTTTTAGCCACATTTTCATTTTTATTTGTGTTGCTTCATCAAGACCTTTAGTACTCTGAAAAAGAATTACAGGAATAATTTTTGATCTGGTTGCGTCATTTTCGATAGTGTAATTTCCAATTTTTAATGAAGTCAATGTTGGGAATAAAATTTTAGCTTCATTGTTAATCTGGTTCGTGTTGAAATTGTATTGCGATAATTGATTTCTAAGGCTATTGATTAAAATATCTTTTTGATCGACCGCAGTTTGGTTGTTATTAATCTGATTCATAATATCTTTTCTCAAATTAACGGTATCTTGTCTAATAATGAGTTTTGTATTGGGTAAATTGTAATTAATCAGTTTCTTATTAAGATCTTTAATTTCTTTGTCATCGAATTTTTTGGTTAAAAAAGCCAATTCAATTTTTTTAGGATCTGCATTGTATCGTATTTTTTTATAGATAAGAGGATAATCTTTGTTGTGGAATTCATCTTGAAGAAAAACTTCTACTCTTGAATTATAACTTTTTTGATTGTATAACTGATAAGCAAAATAAACACTTGGGGTAATTAAAAATAAGATTAAAATCGAGATCCCATATTTTACTCGTTTTTGATGTTTTTGGTCAAGCTGTTTTGTAATGGGGTATTTCAAATATTTAACGATCAAAAAGGTAGCAATGCAAATAAAAACACAATTAATAGTATACAGATACATGGCTCCCAAAAAATAGATGTAATTTCCTAATGCCAATCCATAACCAGCGGTACAGAGCGGAGGCATTAAGGCTGTTGCAATGGCTACTCCAGGAATTGGATTTCCTTTTTCTAGTCGTGTTACGGCTATCACTCCCACTAATCCGCCAAAAAAGGCAATTAAAATATCATAAATATTAGGAGAAGTTCGGGCCAATAATTCGGATTGGGCTTCTTTAAAAGGGCTTGCATAAAAATATAGAGTTGAAGTGACCAGACTTACCAGGGTCGCTATGATCAGGTTTTTAATTGATTTTTTTAAGAGTTCAAAATCGTACATTCCTAAACCAAATCCTGCGCCCACGATTGGTCCCATTAAAGGAGAAATTAACATAGCTCCAATAATAACAGCTGTCGAATTCACATTTAATCCCACAGATGCAATAATTATAGCGCAAGCTAAAATCCAAATATTAGAACCTCTGAAAGACACAGCGTTCGTTATATTTTCGATTACAGATTTTTTATTTTCTTCGCCTTTATGAAGATCAATAAAATTCAGAATTTTTTGAGTGATATCGGTCATTGCTTTTAATGGAATAATTGAAAATTAAATTTTCGATAGAAGTAAGGATGTCTAATTTAATCAAAAAAAAGGATTAAATACTTGATTTGGGAGATAAACTATGTGAAATACCCAGAAAAAGAAGATAAAAGTTTCTCTTTCAGACATAAAAAAATCCTTAATAAAAAATTAAGGATTCGAATATTTTTATTTAAAACGAAATCTAATTTCGTTTTAAAACTTTATATTGTTCATAACAACCGCTTATAGCATCCAGAATTTGTAAATCATTTGCAGATTGAATAAAGGAGTCAGAATAATTGCAACGTTGCAAAATTTCAGGAATTTCATCTTTGCTTATACCTAAAAGCACAGCAAGTGTTTCACGATCGTATTTCGATTCTAAAAGATTTCGAATCGTATCGTCTTTTTTCATATCCTTTAGTTTCTTAAGCTCTTTTCCATTTTTTCCAAAGAAATTGTAAAGCATATCAGCTGGATTGAAAATAGATCCTAATACTTTTCCAAAGGCATTTGGCGCATATTCACCAGCTTCATAACCCTGTGTTAGACCAGAAATGCTATAACGATAATTTTCTTTGGTTGGAATTAATTTAGAATCAATTTCAAGATAACCAGTTAAGTTAAAAGGAGCAATAACAACTTCTTCCAGCGCAATTGCTTTTTCTGTAAGTTGAATTCTTGTTACTTTATTTTTTATCCAGTCATTCGTTACTCTGATTCGCAGAGACTGAAATCCTAAAAGAGAGAAATGAAGCGTGTCATTTGGCTGCACGTCAATCTCAAAATATCCTTTAGCATCAGACATTGCACCACGTACTTTGTTTGTGTTAATGACATTTACATTAGGAAGTGGTTGTTTACTATTATCGTTGTAGATATAACCAGAAACTCTCTGAGGAGTGGTGGGTTCAGTTTCTTGTGCAAAACTGATGGTCGATACTAGTATAAAAAAGAAAACTGCGAAATATTTCATATCCTGATTTAAAGCACTAAAAGTAGTAAATCGGGATTAAATATTTCGCAGTCTTCGAATATAATTATAAGAAAATTAACAAAGCAAGTAGTGTTGCTTTTAGTATTTAAATAAAAAGGTATGAGAAAGATTAAATTGAATTGTTTTTAATTAGAAAAACTTATTCCAGAAAGATCTTCGGTACAAAAAAATCCCAAATTCCAATTATGTCTGGAATTTGGGATTTTGTATTTAAGATGATTAAAATTAATCTCTCCTTGGTCTTCTTGGTCTTGGTGAATCACCAAAACTTTCAGAACGTCTTGGAGCTCTGTCTGAACTTCCTTCAGTTCTTGGAGTTGAACTTCTGAAACCACCTTCTCTTTTTGGAGCAGATGAGTTTCTGTCGCTTCTGAAACCACCTTCTCTTGGAGCAGCGTTTCTGTCGCTTCTAAAACCTCCACCACCAGAACCTTCACGTCTTGGGCCGAAACTACCGCCTCCAGAACCTTCACGTCTCGGTCCAGAACTACGTCCTCCACCGCTGCGTCCGTTATGGTCACGTCTTCCTCCGCCATCATTTTTAGAAATTTCAACATTAATACGACGTCCTTCTAATTGTACGTTGTTTAATACTTCCATTACTTTTTCAGTGTGCTCAGGATCAGTGTTAAAGAAAGAGAAACCTTCTTTTACATCTACTTTGAAAACGTCATCACGACCTAAGTCTAATGTTTCTTTCAAATAATCTTTCAGTGTCATCCAGTCGAAATTGTCTCTTGAACCGATGTTTACAAAATAACGAACTGCTCCGTTATTATTGAATTCTCTTGGTTCAGAATCACTTCTTTCACGTCTTTCTCCTGCTTGAGATGAAATATCTCTGTTCTTTTTATAGTAAGCAATAAAACGGTTAAATTCTACTGAAACCATTTTCTTAATCAATTCTTCTTTAGATAAACCTTCAAGAACATTGTTGATTGCTGGTAAATAGTTGTCAATTTCGTGATCAACTTCAGTATCTTTAATTTTGTTTGCTAAGTGCAATAATTGAATTTCGCAGATTTCGATTCCAGATGGAATAGATTTTTCTTCGAATTTTTGTTTGATAATTCTTTCGATAGAAGAAATTTTACGCAACTCACTTTTTGTAACAATTACAATAGAAGTTCCTAATTTTCCAGCTCTACCAGTACGTCCAGAACGGTGATTGTATGTTTCAATTTCGTCAGGAAGTTGGTAATTTACTACGTGAGTAATATTATCAACGTCAATACCACGTGCAGCAACGTCAGTAGCAACTAGCATCTGAATTTGTCTTCCACGGAAAGATTTCATTACACCATCACGTTGCGCCTGAGATAAATCTCCGTGCAATGCAGCAGCGCTGTATCCATCTTCAATTAATTTTTCGGCTACAGCCTGAGTATCTCTTTTAGTACGACAGAAAACCACAGAGAAAATATCCGGGTTAGCATCGGCTAAACGTTTTAAGGCTTCGTAACGGTCACGTGCATTTACTAAGTAAAATTCGTGAGAAACTGTTGCAGAACCTGAGTTCTTAGCTCCAACAGTAATTTCAACCGGGTCGCTCATGAATTGTTTTGCAATTCTTGCAACCTCTTGCGGCATAGTTGCAGAGAACAACCATGTGCTTTTTTGATCTGGTGTATCAGATAAGATAGATACGATATCTTCATAGAATCCCATGTTCAACATCTCATCAGCCTCATCCAAAATACAGTAATCTATATTTTTAATGTTTACTAAACCTCTGTTAATCATGTCTTGCATTCTTCCCGGAGTAGCCACGATAATTTGTGCTCCTCTTTTAATGTCCCTAGCTTGCTCTGTAATACTAGCCCCGCCGTAAACTGCTACCACATTAATACCTTTCTCGTATTTTGAGTAGTTTTTAAGTTCGTTGGTAATCTGTAAACAAAGTTCTCGTGTTGGCGATAAAACTAATGCTTGTGTATTCCTGTTGTCAGCATCAATTTTTTGAATTAGCGGAAAACCGAAAGCTGCCGTTTTCCCTGTCCCTGTCTGAGCCAACGCAACCATATCTGTGTCTTTTTCCAATAATAGGGGAATCGCTTTCTCCTGTACTTCTGACGGATTCTCAAATCCTAGATCTAAAATCGCCTTCAGTAACGATTCATTCAATCCTAATTGTTCAAATTTATTCATATGTGTATTTAAAATAGGGTGCAAAATTACTGTTAATATTCCACATAAACTAATGCATTTTTAAGAATTATGCATTTGTTATGATTTGATTATCAAAAAGTTATGTTTATCGCAAAATCAATTTGATAAGAAAATGAATAAATTTACGTCTGGTAATATAAAATTTACCCTTTAAAATGTTGTATTTTAAACAATTATTTTGTGGAGTTCAGAAAATCAATTAGTTGCTGAGTTGCTTTTGCGCGATGACTGATTTTATTTTTGATTTCTGAGGATAATTCGGCAAAAGTCTCCTTATAGGTTTCAGGTTGAAAAATAGGATCATACCCAAAACCGTGATTTCCTGCTTTATCCATAGTAATACCTCCTTTTGCAAGTCCGGTAAATAAATGTTGTTGGCCATTTAAATTTAAAGCAATAACGGTCTTGAACTGTGCACTGCGATCTGATTTGTCTTTTAAGGCAGTTAAAAGTTTATTCATATTATCGTCAGCATTTTTTTGCTCGCCGGCATATCTTGCAGAATATACGCCAGGTTCTCCGTTTAAAGCCGCAACTTCTAAACCTGTATCATCAGCAAAACAATCGTAACCGTATTTTTGAGTTATATAATCCGCTTTTAAAATGGCATTTCCTTCAATAGTATTTGCCGTTTCAGGAATTTCTTCATGACAGCCAATATCTTCCAGACTTAATAATTGTATCGATCCATTTAAAATGCTTTGAATTTCTTTGATTTTATTTAAATTGTTTGATGCAAAAACGAGTTTCATAATAGGGAGTTTAGTTAAAGGAGTAATTGTAATACAAATTTAGAATTCTTATATTTGATAAGTTGCCTAAAAATAAAATAAATGGAGATATCCTTATTATATAAGAAAATAACACCTTTTGTAAGGCCCTATCGAAAAATGGTTATTGCGACTTTATTACTTACTTTTTTAGGTTCATTTGCGGCACAGGTGAATGCTTTAATAATAAAATATACAGTTGATACAATTAGTAAGCTGATGGTTGCGCATGAACCTTTATCAAAAGGGTTTCATTTATTAGGTATTATTAGTGTTGTTTTGCTTTCTAAAGAATTGATTTATTCGGTGGTGCAATTTGGACAAAAATTCTATGGAGAAAAATTGCGAATCTTTATAACCCGTGATATTTCTCAAACCATAGTGGAGAAAATTCTGAGTTATAGAATGGAATTTTATTCGTCAAGCGAAAATGAAAGCGGAAAACTCCAAACCCGAATAGATTTAGGAATCAGCAGCTTAACAAGGCTGGTTCAGAATTTCTTTATTGATATTTTGCCTTTGTTTGCCAATGCTTTTGTGGCATTGATTTTAATGTTTTATGCCAATGTCTATGTTGGTTTAGTGAGCTTGTGTATTATTCCGATTTATTTTTATGTGAGCCAATTGCAGGCCAGTAAATTAAGTGGTTTTAGAAGAAGAATGCGTAATTATCGTGAAACGAAGAACAACGGAATCATAAGTTTAATTGAATCGATAACCGTAATAAAATCTTTTGTTCGAGAGCCAATGGAGGCGAATCGGCATAAGAATATTCAATTTGAAATGACCGAAAATCAATTGGCAACAAGAAAAACCAGTTTTATTTTTGAAAGTATTAAAGGTTTTATTGAGCAAATAGGAGTGGTAATTATCATTATTCTGACTGCTTATTTTGTTTTGAATAATACGATGACCATTGGGGCAATCATGTTTCATATAATGCTTTTTAACAATGTTTCATCGCCAATTAGACAATTGCACAGAATTTATGATGAAGTAAATGATGCGTTGATTTATTCCGAAGGATTTTTCGACATTTTAGAATCGGATCAGGAAAAAGAAACGAGTGGAAGTTACATTCCAGAGAAAATTGTCGGGCTTATAGAAGTTAAGAATGTTGATTTTTTCTATCCAAATGGAACGAAGGCACTCTCAGATATTAATTTTACCATTAAGCCAAATGAAACAAGCGCTTTGGTTGGATTAAGTGGTGCCGGAAAAAGTACTGTTATTAATTTATTGGATAAATTTTATTTGCCTTCATCAGGAAAAATTTATCTGGATGGAGTAGATCTAAAGGATTATGATACCGATTTTCTTCGAAAAAATATTGGATTGGTTTTACAAAAGAATCATATTTTTAAAGGTACAATTGCCGAAAATATTTTTTACGGAAATCCTGACGCTACACAATCGGAAATTATTGATGCGGCAAAACAAGCTTATATTCACGAACAAATAATGGAATTGCCAAAAGGATATGATTCGGATGCGCATTTGCTTTCAGGCGGACAACAACAACGCATTGCCATTGCCCGATTATTTTTAAAAAATCCACCAATTATTTTTCTGGACGAACCAACGGCTAGTTTAGATGCAATTGCAACAGAGCAAATTAAAAAATCTCTAGATGCTATTAAAAAAGACAGAACCGTAATTATTATTTCGCATAGTATTTCTCAAATTATTGATGCTTCTCATATAATAGTTTTGGAGAAAGGAAAATGCGTAGAGCAAGGAACGCACGATGAATTATATGATAACAAATCGGTTTATTATGAAATATTTACCGCTATGGCGAATAGTTTAAATATTGATAAAATTACTCAGACACTTGATTAATGTTTTAAGTGGGATTTTTGTCAAAATTTTAAGCTTTGACAAAGATTAGGTTCTTTAATTAGACAGACGAAAGTGTATTATTTTCCCAAAGGATTTTATCAATGATAAAAGCAATTGCAATTCCAAAAGTATAAGCCATAATATCAGTCCAAAGAAAACTCTGACCGAGAACATATCTTCCAAAAAGTGTTTTTCTCAATTCTATCATCCATTCGCCTTGATAGAGTTGTAAAAACTCAATTCCGTAGCAAATTAAAAGAGAAATAATTGCTGTTTGAATTACTTTTTGATGCATCAATATTATTCTTATAAGTACATACATCATAACGGCATACAATAAATCGCCTACGTATAAAGGAATAAAGCTTGTTTTTCTGGAAAGTATTCCGAGAAAAATAATTCCGACAAAAGTGATGAAATAGTAGAGTCTGTTTTTTTTCAATTTTCAATTTTAGTTGGCAACATTAGTACTTTTTAGGTAAACAAAAATACAAAGATTCGGATAGCTATATTTTATTTTCTAAATTTATCAATTCTAAAAAACTTTACAAAAATAACCACATGATTACAAGATTTTCAACACTCATTTTGGCTTTATTTCTTTTGACTATTTCAGCTTATTCTCAAAAAAGCAATTCATTTAACGTTAAAAAACAACTTGAATATTGTGCTGTACAAGCTTCAAAAACATTAAAAGTAACTCCGGATGACGGAACTTCTCCGAGAACTGTTCCGAATGGAAGCAAAGAATGGAAATTTGTGGGTTATAAAGACTGGACAAGTGGTTTTTGGCCAGGGGAGTTATGGTATTTATATGAAGCAACCGGCGATAAAAAATGGGAAAAAGAAGCAGATAAATTCAGTCGATTTTTAACACCATTATCTGTAAGTAAAGCCGGTGATCATGATTTAGGTTTTCAGGTTTTCAATAGTTTTGGAAATGGTTATCGCTTAACAAAAAATAAGGAGTACAAAGATATTATCTTGAAAACTGCAGATACGCTTGCAACACTTTTTAATCCAAAAGTAGGAACAATTCAATCGTGGCCACATAATAAAATGGGTGGCCATAATACGATTATTGATAACATGATGAATTTAGAATTGCTTTTTTGGGCTTCTAAAAATGGTGGAAATAAAAAGTTATATGATATTGCCGTAAAACATGCCGAAACTACAATGGCCAATCATTTCAGACCAGATTATTCAGCTTATCATGTCATTATTTATGATTATGAAACGGGCAAAAAGATAAAAGGAAGAACAGCACAAGGTTACAGCGATGATAGTATGTGGGCACGTGGTCAGGCTTGGGCAATTTATGGATTTACAATGGTTTACAGAGAAACAAAGGATCCTAAGTTCTTAGATTTTGCACATAAAGTAACACGTGTTTATTTGGACAGATTAACAACAGAAGATTTAATTCCGTATTGGGATTTTAATGCGGCGGGAATTCCGAATGAACCAAGAGATGCTTCTGCGGCTGCGATTGTATCCTCGGCATTAATCGAATTGAGTTCGTATACAAAAGATAAAAACCTGAAAAACGAATATTTAACAAAATCTAAAAAAATGATTGTTTCACTTTCAGATCATTATCAAAGTCATGATGTTAATTCGGCTTTCTTGCTTCATTCAACGGGGCATAAACCAGCCGGAAGCGAAATTGACTGTTCTATAAATTATGCTGATTATTATTATCTGGAAGCACTTCTAAGACTTCAAAAACTAAAATAAATTAAAGATTATGATGAAGAAGATAAGTAAAGTTTTATTTGTAATTACAATTGCATTAATGGCGATAAGCTGCAAAAACACCAAACAGAAACTTCAGGAATATGTAGTTTCCTATAATAAAACTGCTGTCAATTTTAAAAGCGAGAAGGTGACACTGACAACTGCAAGAGGCTACATGAATGACAACAAAATTGAATTGCGATTTGAAACGGATTTAGAGCAAAATGAATCTAATAAAACAACAGTCGCAACAGAATTTCCGAAGCTATTGAAGGAAATGATTAACAAAGACGATAATTTTAAAGAATTAGTAGAAGAAGGAGTGCAGTTTGATGTTTATTACCTGGCAAATGATAATACTGTTCTGGAGAAAAGAATTATCAATAAGGAAGAAATGTCTCTATTGTTGAAATAAGTAATTCTAAATATCATTCCTGAAATAATTTACAGCCTCTTTAATCGTTTTTAAAGAGGTTTTTTTTGGAAAAACAATTCGGTTTTGGTTTTTGTAAATTCAATAATTCTGAGGGTTAATTTATTTGTAGTTAAATAATTACGTTTTGTTGTTTTTTTTAGCACATGTTGCTTTTGTGTTAAAAGTTTGTTATGTTTGAGTTAAAAAATAACTATAAAACCAAAAAATTATGAAAAAAATTACCCAAATCGCATTTGCTCTTTCCTTTGTTTTACTGCTGGTAAGTTGTAAAAACACCAAACAAAAGATACAGGAACATGTTAGTAATTATAATACTACCTCGTCTATAAAAGGTGGAAATGTTGTGAGTACAAGTGCAAAAGCATTTTTAAATGATAATAAAATTGAAATAAGAATTGAAACGAATCTGGAAGGAACTGATGCAAACAAATTAGCCTACAAAGATACTTTTCCTGATTTGTTGAAAGAAATGGTTAAAAATGACCAAATTTCTCCAGCATTAATCGAAGAAGGAGTAAAGTTTGATGTTTACTTTTTGTCTTATAATAATATAATTCTTGCTCAGCAATTAGTGGATAAGGAAGAACTGGCAGTTTTAGAAAATGGTTCTTCAGCTGGTAAAGAAACCGCAAAACTGTAGTTTGAAGAAAGTTTAAAAAACATAAAGAACGATATACTAAAAAGCCTCTTTGTTAAATTCAAAGAGGCTTTTTTATTTCTAGTGTTTGGTAACGTTTGTTAAGTTATCAGGAAAATAAGAGTCTGATAAATTAGCAAATTCATCACCACGCATGAAGATATTAATATCGACGTCAGCAAAACTTTTCTTTCCAGCTGCTGCTAAAAGTTCATTAGCCGCATGCAGCGTGTTTTTATGAAAATGATAAACACGCTCTGATTTATCGGTGACAACCAAACCTTTCATTAGCATTTTATTTTGAGTTGCTACTCCGGTTGGGCATTCATTATTATGACAACGTAAGGCCTGAATGCAGCCTAATGAAAACATAAATCCGCGGGCACTGTTGCACATATCTGCACCTAAGGCAATCGCATGCAGAATAGAATAGCCTGAAATGATTTTTCCGCTTCCAATAATACGTATTTTGTCACGGATATTTAAACCTATTAATGTTTTGTTTACAAATATCAGGGCAGGTTCAAATGGCATTCCAACTCCATCTGCAAATTCGAGCGGTGCGGCACCAGTTCCTCCTTCGGCACCATCAACGGTTATAAAATCTGGATAAATATCTTCAGCAATCATTTCGTGGCAAATGGCTTCAAATTCAGCGGTGTTTCCAATACATAATTTAAATCCAATAGGCTTTCCGTTTGATAATGCACGTAACTGCGCTATAAAATGAATAAGGCCTTTACTGTCTGAAAAAGCATGATGACCTGGAGGAGAAAGAATGGTTGTGTGAGGTTCAACACCTCTTATTTTAGCAATTTGTTCGGTGTTCTTAGCTGCCGGAAGTACACCTCCGTGACCAGGTTTAGCACCTTGCGAAAGTTTAATTTCGATCATTTTTACATTCGGAAGATTGGCTTTCTCAGAGAATTTTTCCGGACTGAAATTTCCATCAGCAGCGCGACAGCCAAAATAACCTGTACCAATTTGCCAGGTAATATCACCACCGCCCGCCAAATGATATTCGGTTAAACCACCTTCTCCTGTGTTTTGATAAAAATTTCCTTTTTTAGCACCAATATTTATCGCACGAACCGCATTTTCGCTTAGTGAACCAAAACTCATGGCAGAAACATTAAATAAAGAAGCCAGATAAGGTTGCTTACAATCTTTTCCACCAACCAAAACACGAGGTAGTTCCTCATTAACTTTTGCGGGAAAAATAGAATGTTTTATTCCTTCATAACTGTCATGATTTAAATTTAGTTGTGTACCAAAAGGAGAATTTGAATCGATATTTTTTGCTCTTTGATAAACCAGAGAACGTTGATTTCTGGAGAAAGGTTTTCCGTCAGTAGATCTTTCAATGAAATACTGTTGAATTTCAGGCGCAATCATTTCAAATAGATATCTGAAATAGCCCAGAACCGGGAAGTTTCTTAAAATAGCGTGCTTTTTTTGAATAATATTATAAATGCCAACTACCAATAAGATTGGAATAATAATGACCAGTAAAAAACCACGTTTTGTATAAAAGTAAATGGTAACAACAATTATTAACAATAAGAATCCGTAAATAAAGAATTTTTTTCTCATGTTTTTAAAACTTTAAAATGTAATAAATTGATAACTAATTGAATCTTAAACGAACATAAACGTGTTTGATTCCTTTTTTATCTGATTCTCTTTCGTCAATTTCAAGAATATCTGTTAGTGATTTCAGCATAGGTGTAAGCTTAGAAAATCCATAATTTCTAGGATCAAATTCAGGTTTTTTCTTTACGATCAAATTTCCAACATCACCTAAAAATGCCCAGCCATCGTCATCCTCAATATCTTCAATTGTGGCTTCAATAAGGTCGATGGTTTGTTTATCAATTTTATGCAATGCTTTTTCAGCAGGTTTTTCAACAGGTTTTTTGGCATCTGCGGCGACAGCAGTTTTTGGTTTTTTCTTTTGAATGGCACCATCTAAAACTTCGATATAAATAAATCTATCGCAGGCGACAATAAAGGAGTTAGGAGTTTTCTTTTCTCCAATTCCAATCACTTTCATGCCAGATTCACGTAATCGAATGGCTAAACGGGTAAAATCACTATCGCTCGATACGATACAAAATCCGTCTAATTTTCCGGAATAAAGCAAATCCATTGCATCGATAATTAAGGCAGAATCAGAAGAGTTTTTTCCAACAGTGTAACTATATTGTTGAATAGGAGTAATGGCATGCTCTAGCAAAACACCTTTCCAGCCATTTGAGTTAGGCTTGGTCCAGTCGGCATAAATACGCTTGGTGGTTGGTGTTCCAAATTTTGCTATTTCTTCCATCATACCTTTTACATTGCTGTAAGGTACATTATCAGCATCTATTAAGACTGCTAACTTTAAATCTTTGGAGTTGCTTAAGGGCATTATTGAATTATTTAGAATTTGTGTTTCATTTTTTTTAAAATGCTTTTAAAATTACTAAAAAATAAAACAATGGCAGTCCTTTTGAAAGAATTTATAACAGGTATAAATTGTGAAATTTCGATAGACTTATGTTTATTTATTAAGAATTAATGTCATAAAATTTTTTATTTTATTCGTAAATCTTTAGAAAACATCAATTTTCATTTCGAATCATTTTTAAATTATTATGATACCATAGAATAAATATTTATTTTTGCTCGCTGATAAATTAAAATTATTACTTCAAATATATTATGGTAAAAGATTTATTCGAAAGAATCCAGAACAATAAAGGCCCTTTAGGAAAATGGGCATCACAAGCAGAAGGTTATTTTGTATTTCCTAAATTAGAAGGAGAATTAGGTCCAAGAATGCAATTTGGTGGAAAAGAAATTTTAAACTGGAGTATAAATGACTATTTAGGACTTGCTAATCACCCGGAAGTTCGTCAGGCTGATATTGATGCTGCAACACAATTTGGAGCTGCTTACCCAATGGGTGCGCGTATGATGTCAGGACATACTAAATACCACGAGCAACTAGAAAATGAATTAGCGGAGTTTGTAATGAAACCGGCAGCTTATTTATTGAACTTTGGTTACCAGGGTATGGTATCGATAATTGATGCATTAGTTACTAAAAATGATATTATTGTATATGATGTAGATTCTCATGCTTGTATCATTGATGGTGTTCGTTTGCACATGGGTAAACGTTTTACTTACAAACACAATGATTTAGAAAGTATGGAGAAAAACCTGCAGCGTGCTACTAAAATGGCTACTGAAACAGGTGGAGGGATTCTTTTTATTACTGAAGGTGTTTTTGGTATGAGAGGACAACAAGGGAAATTAAGAGAAATTGTTGCTTTAAAAGAAAAATATAATTTTAGATTATTAGTAGACGATGCACACGGTTTTGGTACTCTTGGTAAAACAGGAGCAGGAGCAGGTGAGGAGCAGGGAGTTCAGGATGGTATTGATGTTTACTTCTCGACTTTTGCAAAATCTATGGCAAATATTGGAGCTTTTGTAGCTGCAGATCAAGATATTATTGATTATTTAAAATATAATTTGCGTTCTCAAATGTTTGCAAAAGCATTGCCAATGATCCAGACTATTGGTTCATTGAAACGTTTAGAATTATTGCGTAATAATCCTGCATTGAAAGACAAACTTTGGGAAAATGTAAATGCTTTACAAAATGGTTTACGTGAAAGAAACTTCAATATTGGAGATACTAATACTTGCGTAACGCCTGTTTATTTAGAAGGAAGCGTTCCTGAAGCAATGGTAATGGTAAATGATTTAAGAGAAAACTACGGGATATTCTTGTCTATCGTAATTTATCCGGTAATTCCAAAAGGAATTATTTTATTGAGAATGATACCAACAACTTCTCATACGATAGCTGATATTGATGAAACTTTGGTTGCTTTTGAAGCCATTCGTGAGAAATTAGTAAACGGAACTTATAAAGAAATTGCTAGTAGAACTACAGTTGATTTAGACGCTTAATTAGAAGTAAAAAAAAAAATAGATTTTCTTAAGTGGAAATTATGTAAAAAAATCCATTCGTTATACGAATGGATTTTTTTTATTTGCGGTAACTTTATAATTCAAAATCAGTAAAAAATAAGAATTATGAAAAAATTACTAGCAGCAACGATCATTATTTTGGGAGTTTTTATTTCTTGTAAAAAAGAAACAACACTTCCGCCTCCCCAAATAGAACCAAATCCTCCAAAAGAAGCAGAAATTGTAGAACCTGCCGGAGATCAATGTTATACATCAAGACTTAACGGTAATATTGTAGCACTAAGTTTTAACGTTAACTCACATCAGGAAGTAAACGGAAAATTAAGTTATAATATAACTGGAAAAGATAAAAATGAGGGTACTATAATTGGAAATATGAAGGGTGATACGCTTATTGCCGATTATACTTTTATGTCTGAAGGAGTGTCTTCGGTAAGGGAAGTTGTTTTTTTACAAAAAGAAGGAACTCTTATAGAAGGATACGGAGATGTAGTTGATGCTAATAATAAAGTTACTTTTAAAGATAAAAAGAAATTAAAATTTGATGCAAAAAATACGTTGACAAAATCAGATTGCCCACAGTAAAAAATAAAAAAAATGTAAAAAAAATCCATTCCAATATATGTTGGAATGGATTTTTTTATTTGTTACAAATAAGGGCTTATTTAAGGTCCTTTATTTTATTTAGATAGTCAATAGAATTTCCATTCCAATAGCATATTACAAAGCGTCTATTTTTAAATTTAGGGTCACAATTTTTATATCTTGCTGCATTTTAATTCAAAACTGAAAACTGTTACTGAGACTGAATACTCCTTAAAGATCTTTTCTATATGTTTTTCTCTGACAGTGAATTGTCGGGTCAAAGTTTTTCCAAAGTAAATGAATAGCTGTATTTTCAGCTAATTCCGGAGTTCTAATACAATTTACAATTCCTTTTTCTGAAAAAGTCTTAAAATACTCATCAAAAATAATAGCGGTAACGCCTTTGTTTTGATAATCAGGATGAACTCCAATTAAATAAAACACAACATCTTTGCTCTTTTTTCTGGCTTGTAATAAATGCCAAAAACCAAACGGAAACAATTTGCCTTTTGCTTTTTGTAATGCTTCAGAAAAACTGGGCATTACAATACTGAAAGCTATTAAATTATCTTCTTTATCAACTACAAACTTGATGTACTCCGGATTGATAAAACTGATGTATTTTTTCTTGAAATATTCTTTCTGAACGTCAGAAATAGCTACAAACGATGCTAAATTAGCATAAGAAGTATTAAACAAATCAAACATTTTATCCACATGTGGCATAATGTCTTTTGTTTTGGTAAAAGTCAAAGATCTTAAACCATACCTTTTTTTGATTAATTCCTGGGCTTTCAGGAAAAATTCAGGATGAACATTTGAGAAAGGAAAAATACTCTCGATGTATTCTTTTTCTACCTGAAAACCTAATTGTTCAAAATGTGTTACATAATAAGGGTTGTTGTACCAGGTAATCATGGTTCCCATTTGATCATATCCTTCTGTAAGTACTCCAACTTTATCTAAGTTTGAAAAACCCATTGGACCTTCTGCGTGTTCCAGATTATGTTTTCTGCCAAGTTCATATACTTTTTCTAATAAAGCTTTTGTAACTTCAACATCATCAATAACATCAAACCATCCAAAACGGACTTTTCTTTTATGTTGATTATTAACTTCAGACCAATTTATGATTGCTGTAATACGGCCAACAACTTCATTGTTTCTGTATGCCATATAAAAGTAAGCTTCCGCATGATCAAAAGCAGGGTTTTTTGTTTTATCAAAAGACTCTAACTCATCAGCAATAATTGGCGGAACCCAATATGGATTGTCTTTATACAGTGAAAACGGAAATTTTATATATTCTGTTAATTCCTTTTTAGTTTTGGCTTCTTTAATTGTAATCATTAAAAGTCTTAATTGTTTTTCTCCGGTTTAGAGAAGTTCAGTTATTAAATTATTCATATTTAGCTTTACGCTTTCTTTCCTTTTCCTGATAGTCTATATTTTCTTCTGCATTTTTATTTTTATCCTTTTTCTCTTTCTTGATTATCAGTTCTTGTTTTTCTTTATACCAACCGTCATAACGCCATGAAAAACCAACTCCGCCATATAATACAGAAGGTGTATTTTTAAAATTAGTACTTATAGAAGCATCAATCTGCATGTTTGAATTAAGTAAATAGGCAGCGCCGCCACGAACGATTGCATCGCTGTAAAAATCACTTTTATAACCTTGGTTTTCAATGAAACCAGACCATTTGTCATTAAATCCGTGCGTCAAAGTTAATACATATCCGTAACTTGGGTAATCTGTTGTGATATAATCTGCAATAAAGTTAGTGACAAATACCCATTTACCGCCTCCAAAAAGATTTTGAGTGATTAATACAACTTTAGGAGAAATACTGGATTCTGGTGAAAAAGAATATGGATTATCTGCTCCAACAAAATTAGCACCTGCAAACAGCGAAACGGCTGGTATTAGTTGTTGCCAATCAAAGGAATGATTTGCTTTGTAACTGTAAATATTGGCTGTTTTTTTGTCACTTTTAAAAGGATCATAGATTAAATATTTTGCTCCTAAAACGGTCTGTCTGAAATTGTTTTTTTTGTAACTGGTATATGGAGTATCAAAGTTTTCCATTTGATACTGGAGATCAAGAATAAACTCAAGTTTCTCCGTAAATGCGCCATAACGAACTGTTAAATCAGTTCCAAAACCGCTTGCGTCATAATCTAGTAAATCGTGTTTTTCTTTAATTCCGTAAACACCAATTTCTCCCTGAATAACGGATTTCCCAACTGCGTAAGCAGACATTGTTTCGCCGGGGCGATTTGAATTAATTACATCTGTGTATTGTGCAAAGAAAAGTTGTGGTGCTAAAAAAAGAATTGTAATAAATAAGTTTTTAATTTTTAACATAAATGTATTTTTTGATTAAAAAACTATAACGCATTTCAAATGTACTATATTTTATTATTTATTTAAGATTGATATTTTAATTTTAAACAACGGATTTATTAATTTTGGCAAAAATTATACGATTATGCAAGAAGCATCTTTTACAAATTTGTTTAAAACGATAATGTGGATCATTGCGTTTTATTATATTTTCAAATTTTTAGCCAGAATCTTTTTGCCAGTATTGGTAAAAAAAGCGGTTGAAAAAGCAGGTGAAAATTTTCAGAGACAGCAACAATATAGCCAGGATAGCTCATGGCAAAAAACACGTACTAATACTGATGAGATAATCATCAACACGGCTAATGCAAAAAATCCTCGCGAAACCAAAAAGGTTGGCGATTATGTTGATTACGAAGAAATAGATTAAGTTTGTGTCCTAATTAATAGGATTCATCATTTAACCCAAACCAGCCTAAATTGAAAATAGTAAATAAGTTCTATCCGCACGCCCTTGTTATATTGGGCTTTATTCTCGTTTCGTTAATTTATTTTTATCCAGTCTTACAAGGAAAACAAATTTTCCAATCGGATATTGCACAATATACCGGAATGGCAAAAGAGCAAAATGACTTTAGAGCCGCTGAACATACAGAACCTTATTGGACAAACTCTGCTTTTGGCGGAATGCCAACGTATCAATTAGGAGCGAATTACCCTAATGACTTTGTAGGTAAATTAGATGATGTTTTGCGTTTTTTACCTCGTCCTGCTGATTACCTGTTTTTATACTTCTTAGGCTTTTACGGATTGTTGTTAGTTTTAAAAACAGATCCTCTTAAAGCATTTATTGGCGCAATTGCGTTCGGTTTTTCTACTTATTTAATTATTATTCTGGGAGTTGGTCATAATGCAAAAGCGCATGCGATTGCTTATATGCCGCTTGTGATAGCAGGTTTTATACTGGTTTTTCAGAAAAAATATATTTGGGGAGGTTTGCTCACCATGTTTGCGGTCGCGTTGGAAGTGAATGCGAACCACTTTCAAATGACGTATTATCTTTTGATTTTCCTTCTGATCCTTTCAGGATATTTTGCGTTTCAATTTATTAAAGCTAAAGAATATAAAGAGCTTTTAAAAGCGGTTGGAGTTTTGGCAGTGGCCGGAATTTTTGCTATAGGCGCTAATGCCGGAAATTTAATGGCAACGAGTGAATATGCTAAGTACAGTATTCGTGATAAAAGCGAATTAACGTTTAATCCTGACGGATCTAAAAATGAAACAACGGCTTCAATGACAACAGACTATATTACAGAATATAGTTACGGTATTGCTGAAAGTTTGAATTTAATTGCACCAAGAATTTTCGGTGGTTCAAGCCATGAAAATGTGGGGACAGACAGCCGAATGTACTCGTTTATGATCGAGCAGGGAGTTCCTTCAGATCAGGCACAGGATTTTGTTTCCGGAATGCCAACTTATTGGGGAGATCAGCCTATTGTATCTGCTCCAGCATATATAGGTGTAGTAGTTTTCTTTTTGGCGGTTCTGGCTCTGTTTATTGATGAAAGAAAAATAAAATATGTATTTCTTAGTGGAGCTTTATTTACGTTGATGCTTTCCTGGGGAAAAAATTTCGCTGTACTGACTAACTTTTTTATCGAATACGTTCCGATGTACGATAAGTTTAGAGCAGTATCTTCGATTCAGGTTATATTAGAATTATGTATTCCTGTACTTGCAGTGATGGGACTACAATCGTTTTTTAAAGCTAAAGATGAACCAAAATTACAGCAGAAAGCTTTAATTCAGACAGGAGTTTTTGGACTTGGAGTTTTATTGATTTTAGTTATTGCTAAAGGAATGTTTCACTTTACAGGAATGAGTGATAATGCTTACTTGCAAAGTTATGGACCTGCTTTTGTTGATGCATTAAAAGAAGACAGAATGAGTTTGTATTCTGCAGATTTATTGCGTTCAGGATTCTTTATTGTCATTACATTTGGAATTTTATGGCTATTTATTAAAAATAAATTTTCGCAAAATACAACCTTAATTATAGTTGGTATCTTAATGATTTTCGATTTGTTTTTTGTTGATAAAAGATACGTTTCAGCTAAAGATTTTGTTAGTCCTGTACAGATTGCGGCTCCTTTTCAGGAAACTCCAATTGACTCTAAAATTTTAGAAGATAAATCAATATATCGTGTTTTTGATGTACAAGGGCAGTTACAGGGAAGATCTTCTTATTTTCATAAAACCATTGGCGGATACAGTGCCGTACGCCCGAGAAGAATGCAGCAATTAATGGATTATCAAATTCAAAAAGGTAATATTGAAGTACTTAATATGTTAAATGTTAAGTATGTAATTCAAACTGATAAAGAAGGGAATGAAGTGCCAGTAGCAAATCCGGAAGCAAATGGAAATGCCTGGTTTGTTAATTCAGTAAGATTGGTGAATAAACCAGACGACGTGATGAAAGCTTTAAATAACCTTGATACTAAAAAGGTTGCCGTTTTTAACGTTCATGATTACGAGGGTAAATTTAAAAGCGCCCGATTGAAAAAACAATGGGATACAACCGGAACAATAAAAGTAGTCACATATAAACCAAACTACATTAAATATCAATCAGATAACAGAAAAGACGGTTTAGCTGTTTTCTCTGAAATGTATTATAAAAATGGATGGAATGCTTACGTTGATGGTCAATTTACAGATCATTTCCCTGTAGATTATGTTTTACGAGCAATGGAAGTTCCAGGAGGAAAACATACTATTGAATTTAAATTTGAACCACAGGTTGTAAAAACCGGAGGAACCATTACTTTGGCTAGCTCAATTGGAATGTTATTGCTTTTGATTGGTGGAATTTATTTTGAAAATAAACACAAAAAAGCAAAAAATAACCAAAGTTAATTTTGTATTTGGTGCTATTTTATTGCTTTGATCATTTAGTATCTTTGCAAAGTATTTAAAGACTGACCGATGGAAAAAGATGTTTTAAGTTTTGGTACTCCAAAAGAGTTAGAAGCTAAAAGAATTGCTGAAATAAAATCACTGTGTTATTTGGAAAGATTAGAGCGGTTAATGGCAATCATTGAAGTTTCTAATATGCTCAAAACAGCTAGAATAATTCAATCCAAAAAACGATGAATGAGCAAATAATTTCTATTTGGACTAGTTTTTTTGAGAATAAGATTAGGTATATAACTATTGGAGGATTTGCAGTTAATATATATGGGTACAATAGAAATACTGGTGATATTGATATTTATCTGGAAGATACTATAGAAAAAACAGAATCAATTTAAGAAAGGCTTTAAAATCGATCAATCTAGGTGATTTTGAAACCATCGAAACAATGCAATTTATTCCTGGTTGGACCGATTTTAGCTTAAATTATGGTTTGAGGTTAGATATTATGACTACTGTTAAAGGTTTAGAAGATAAAACTTTTTCGTCATTGCTAGATGATGCTACAATTGTTATGATAGATGAGACTCCTGTTTATTTTATTGATTATGATAATTTAATCATTGCTAAAAAAGCAGCAAACAGGCCTAAAGATATTTTAGATATTGAAGAGCTTGATAAAATCAATAATGATACAAAAGAAAATAAATAATATTTTCAGAAATTAAATAAATTGGAACCAAAAAAACTTTTAATTATTACTTATTATTTTCCACCAGCTGGAGGCCCTGGCGTACAGCGTTGGTTGAAATTTGTAAAGTATTTGCCCGAATTTGATATTCAGCCAATTGTTTATGTTCCTGAAAATCCAACTTATCCCATTATTGATGAAGGTTTGGTAAGTGAAATATCAGATAAAGTAATTGTTCTTAAAAATAAAATCTGGGAGCCGTATCAACTGGCTTCTGTTTTTTCAAAAAAGAAAACAAAGAAAATTAGTTCGGGGATTTTTCCTCAAAAGAAAAAACAAACCTTTTTAGATAAAACTTTTCTTTGGGTTCGTGGTAATCTTTTTATTCCGGATGCTCGTGTATTTTGGGTGAAACCTTCCGTTTCTTACCTTGAAAAATATATTAAAGAAAATAATATTGACACAATCGTAACTTCTGGTCCCCCGCATAGTTTGCATTTAATCGGATTAGAATTAAAAGAAAAATTAAACATAAGATGGTTTGCTGATTTCCGTGATCCCTGGACTACAATTGGATATCATAAAGCATTGCGTTTGTCTAATTATGCTGCTAAAAAGCATAAAAAATTAGAGTATAAAGTTCTAAATAACGCTGATACTATCATTGTAACAAGCAAAACTACTAAAACCGAATTTCAGGCTATTACCAATAAGCCAATTTCGGTAATTACAAACGGTTACGATATTGAAAATGTCGAAAAGCAAACTTTAGATTCTAAATTCACTTTAGCACATATCGGATCATTTTTATCTGATAGAAACCCTAAATTTCTTTGGGAATGTCTGGTAGAATTACTTCAGGAAGTGCCAGATTTTAAATTGCATTTGGAAATCAAATTAATTGGGGCAGTAAGTCAGGAAGTACTCGATTCTATTCAGGAGTTTAATCTGAATTCCTATTTAAATCTTCTGGGTTATGTTTCACATCACGAAGCAATTGCGCATCAAAAAAAATCTCAGGTTTTACTTCTTATAGAGATTAATTCGGAAGATACTAAAAGTATTATTCCGGGGAAATTGTTTGAATATATGGTGTCAAATCGCCCAATTGTTGCTATCGGTCCGCAAGGTTCTGATTTCGCAGACATTATAAAAGAAACTAATACAGGAGTATTTTTTGATTATTCTGAAAAAGCGAAGTTAAAAAGTGTAATTTTGGACTTTTATAATCAGTATTTGGAAGGAAAGCTTCAGGCTAATGGCGTTGGTTTACAACAATATTCAAGAAAAAATCTAACCAAACAATTAGCACAGCTGATTAACAGATAAGTGCAAAAAATCTAAAATCTACAATCTAAACTCAAATATGGGTATTGTTTTAAATCAGTCTTTCAAAAATACAATTATTACTTACATAGGTTTCGCTATTGGAGCCATTAATACACTTTACCTATATCCTGTTTTTCTTGGTGCAACTTATTATGCACTAACTAATTATGTGACATCGGCTGCAAACGTTATTATGCCTTTGTTTGCAATTGGTATGCAAAATACCCTGGTCAAATTTTATTCGCAATATAAAACAGAGGAAGAAAGAGAACAGTTCTTGTCTTTTACTGCGTTATTTCCGGTCTTAATGTGCATTCCTCTGGGAATAATTGGTATTTTTTTCTTTGATGACATTACTGATTTTGTTTCTAAAGAAAATCCTGTAGTAAAAGAATTTATGCTATTAATTCCATTTATAGGAATCTGTATGGCTTATTTTGAAATATTTTATGCATGGGCAAGAGTTCATATGCATTCCGTTTTTGGGAATTTCATTAAAGAAGTAGGGTTAAGGTTGCTTTCGACCTTTGCTTTAATCGGACTTTATTTTAAATGGATTTCGTTAGTCGAATTTGTTTACGTAACTGCGGCAATTTATTTTATCGCATTTATAGTGACTATGTTTTATGCTTTTTACATCAAGAAACCTAAATTTCAGATTACAATTCCGGAGAACGTAAAAAGTGTAATGGAATATACTTTCTTTATTATTCTTTCCGGAAGTGTTGCTAATTTACTTTTAGATGGAGATAAATTGATGCTGAATCAATATATGAAGATTGAGAACATTGCTTACTATTCGGTCGCAACTTATATCGCTTTGGTCATTTCTGTTCCGAGCCGGGCCATGCATCAGATTGTATACCCGATTACAGCAAAATTAATGCATGAAAACAAACATGATGAATTGAATTTATTGTATAAAAAAACCTCTATTAATTTGCAGATGGTTGGCGGATTTGTGATGTTATGCATTTTTGTAAACATCAGCCAATTGTATGAATTGGTTCCAAAAGAATATAGTGGGGGAATTGCAGTTGTGTTTATGATTGGATTATCGAAATACTTCGATTTGATATTAGGAAACAATAATGCGATCATTTTTAATACAAAATATTACAGAATGGTATTGTATCTCGGATTAATGCTGGTAGTTCTGACGATTGTTTTAAATATGATTTTTATTCCAATTTTCGGAATTTTTGGGTCTGCATTTGCGACTTTGTTGTCTATAACCTTATATAGCCTGGCAAAATTACTTTTTGTTGTTAAAAAGCTTCATTTATACCCTTTTACTAAAGAAACCATTTATTCAGCGTTACTGACATTTGCTTTGTTCTTGATGTTTTATTTCTGGGAATTTCCATTTTTTCAATTAATTAGTATAGCACTAAAATCTATTTTAGTTACCATTTTATATGTGTATCTAAATTATAAATTTAATATTTCTCCGGATATTAATAAAGTGATCGATACTATTTTTAGAAAATTAGGAATCAAAATTTAGTACGATTTTATTGAGAAATTATAAAGTAATTTAATTTCGAATCTATTTTGTTTTTATATTTGTTAGAAAGGATAATCAATTTATTTTTAGCGTTATATGAAAAAGAAATTACTTTGTTTTTTATTATTGTTTGTTGTTTTATTTTCGTCGGTAGTATCTGCTCAAAAAGATACCTTAAAAACGGTACAAACAACCATTCCTCAGGCCAAATTAAAAGGTTATCCGATAGTTCCTTTTAAAGACACTCTATTTTACGTCTATAATAAGGTAGGGTCTTTTTCTGCAGAAAACAGAGCAAACGCTATTACTGAAAAAATCAGAAAACTCTATCATGATTCTTTTTTTGAAAGCGATTCGATTGTTGTGGTTCCTTCTGATATCTCTCAGGATATCACATACAAAGGAGATTTTATTATTATGTCTGTTTTAGATATTGATGCAAAAATCGAAAATGAAACCCCGGCGTTTATTGCAAAACGGAATCTAACTTTAATAAAAAATGCTGTTGTTTATCAAAATGCAAACTATTCGCAGCTTCCAAAGCGTCTGGGCTATACTGCTTTATTAATTTTAATAATCGGTTTGGTTTTATACTTTGTGGGTAAAATTTTTAATTGGATAAAATTTAGAATCTTAAAAAAGAGCGACAAATACTTTAAAGGTTTCACTTATAATAATATCAGTATTTTGTCACCACACAAACAACAGTTTGTATTAATGCGATTGTTTGGTGTTATTAAAATGATCACGCTTATTTTTATTGTTTATCTCTCATTACCCGTTTTATTTAGCATATTTCCAGCCACAGAAGCCTATACAACGACTTTATTACGTTGGATATTAACTCCCGCAAAATTGGCTATCATGGGCTTTGTCGACTTTTTACCAAGCCTGATAACTATTATTGTCATTATTATCATTTTTAGATATAGTATAAAAATTATAAAATTCTTCTTCGATGAGATAAAAAAAGAAAACATAAAAATTGACGGTTTTTATAATGATTGGGCAATGCCAACTTTTAATATCATCAGATTATTAATGTATGCTTTTATGCTGGTTATTATTTTTCCGTATCTGCCAGGTTCTGATTCTCCTATTTTCAAAGGGGTTTCTGTATTTGTTGGTGTTTTGTTTTCATTAGGTTCTTCAAATGCTATTGCCAATATGGTGGCAGGGTTGGTAATAACGTATATGCGACCATTTAAAATTGGTGATTTTATAAAAATTGGTGATGTCAGTGGAGAAGTAATTGAGAAAACGGCATTGGTTACGCGTATCAGAACACCTAAATTTGAGGATATTACGATTCCGAATGCCACTGTTTTATCTAGTACTTCTACGAATTTTTCGGCGAACACAAAGCATGCTACTAACGGATTATTAATACATACAACGGTAACAATTGGTTATGATGTACCTTGGGCAGCCATCCATAAAGCATTAATTGATGCTGCTTTAAAAACGGATATGACAGAGAAAACTCCGGAGCCTTTTGTTTTGCAAACGAGCCTGGATGACTTTTATGTATCCTATCAAATTAATGTTTATACGAAAGAACCTACGAAACAGCCAAGGATCTATTCGTCCTTACATCAGAATATTCAGGACTCTTTTAATGCTGCCGGAATTGAAATTATGTCACCACATTATAATGCGTTACGTGACGGAAATACTACAACTATTCCCGAAAATTATTTAAATCCCGATTATCAGGCACCTTCATTTAACGTTAAAAATAAAGATTAAGAAAAAGACAACTTATTGATTAAGTGATGTTAATATTTAAATTTTAACACTTGATTCTTTTGTCATTTAATTTATAAAAATTAACTTTATCTTGAATTTTCAGCAGCACTTTGCGCTATAACCTGCATAATGTTGTGTTAAATGCAATAAAATTTGTGTTTTAGTGTTTTTAAAGTACTAATTAGTTAGCAAAAATTGTTAAAATTTAAGAAAGTAGAAATTAGGCTTAATTTAAATGGTTTGTGATTATGAAAAAAAATCAACTGAGTCAGGAACAAAGTTTACAAGTATTTTCGAATATGATCTCAAATAAGGTTCATAAAGGATTTAAACTTGAAGAAAGAAATGACAAAATGCTTTTTGCAGTTCTTTCTAAAGGAGGGAAGGTTGTTAATCATGGTTTGAATTTTACCATTTTTTGTCTAACCTTAGGATTATGGTCATTTGCATGGTTGTACCTTACTTTACAGGCTTCTAAAGAGAAAAAGATTTTAGTTGCTATCGATGAGGATGGTTTTCCATTTGAAGAAAGATGTTTGGTGGCTTAACACATTAAATTCCAAAAATTTTAAATTCCAAATTCCAATACGATAATCGTTATTGGAATTTGGAATTTTTTATAATTTAAATTTTGTCTTTTAAATAAATACCCGTAACAGATTCTTTTACTTTTACAATATCTTCTGGTGTTCCAACTGCCAATAAATGTCCGCCATTTTCTCCTCCCTCCGGACCAAGATCAATAATCCAGTCTGCACATTTTATTAAATCGAGATTGTGTTCAATTACAATTATTGAATGCCCCTTTTCAATCAAGGCATCAAATGACTTTAATAGCTTTTTAATGTCATGAAAATGCAATCCGGTTGTTGGTTCGTCAAAAACAAATAAAGCTTTGTCTTTAGTTGCTCCTTTTACTAGAAAAGAAGCCAGTTTAATACGTTGTGCTTCGCCACCAGAAAGTGTAGAAGAAGATTGTCCTAATTGTACATATCCTAAACCAACATCTTGTAAAGGTTGCAGTTTTTGAGTGATTTTGGTTTGCTTGTTTTTTTCGAAAAAGGCAATTGCATCATCAATAGTCATTGTTAGAATATCGTTGATGTTTTTCTCATCAAAATGGATCTCTAAAATCTCTTTTTTGAAACGTTTTCCACCACAAGTTTCGCATGGTAAAGAAACATCGGCCATAAATACCATTTCAACATTTATAGAGCCTTCTCCTTTGCATGTTTCGCATCGGCCTCCATCAACATTAAAAGAAAAATGTTTTGCCTGATAACCTCTTATTTTGGATAATTTTTCTTTGGCATACAAATCACGAATATCGTCGTAAGCTTTGATGTAAGTGACAGGATTCGATCTTGAACTTCTTCCAATAGGATTCTGATCTACATATTCAATATGTTTAATCTGTGAGAAAGAACCTTTTATTTCGGTAAACTGACCCGCTTTTTCAGCAGCATTTTCCAGTTTTTTCTGCATCGCAGGAAAAAGAATCTTTTTAATCAAAGTACTTTTTCCACTACCTGAAACTCCTGTAATTACAGTTAAAACATCTAAGGGAAATGTTACATTAATATTTTTTAAATTGTTTTCGCGTGCTCCAACTATATCAATATGATTTTTGAATTTTCGTCTTTTCTTCGGAACAGCAATTTCTAAATCTCCATTTAAATATTTAGCAGTAAGCGATTCTGATTTCAGGATTTCATCATAAGTGCCCTGCGCAACTAAATTTCCTCCAAAAGTTCCGGCTTCAGGACCAATATCAATAATCATGTCGGCAGCTTTCATGATATCTTCATCATGTTCTACTACAATAACAGTATTTCCTAAGTCACGAAGGGAAAGCAAAACTTTAATCAATCGCTCAGAATCTTTCGGATGTAAACCAATACTTGGTTCATCTAAAATATACATAGAACCAACCAAACTACTTCCTAATGAAGTTGCTAAATTAATACGCTGAGATTCACCTCCGGAAAGTGTTGAGGAATTTCTGTTTAGCGTAAGATAATCCAAACCAACTTCTGTCAAAAAGGATAAGCGATTATTGATTTCAAGCATCAAACGTTTGGCAATTTGCTGTTCGTATTTGTCTAATTCAAGATTTTTGAAAAAGGTAACCAAATGTTTAATGGGAAGATCAACTAAATCTGAAACTGTTTTTCCACCAATTTTCACATACGAAGCTTCTTCACGTAAGCGTTTTCCGCGACAGGCGTGACATTTCGTTTTTCCGCGATAACGTGATAACATTACACGGTTCTGAATTTTATAATTTTTTTCTTCTAACTCTCTAAAGAAATCATTTAACCCTTGAAAATATTGATTCCCTTTCCAGATTAGATCTTTTTGATCTTCCGTTAATTGGAAATAAGGTTTATGGATTGGAAAGTCGAATTTGTAAGCATGTTTCACCAATTCGTCTTTGTACCAACTCATACTATCACCTCTCCAGGGATAAATAGCGCTTTCAAATACAGATAATGAAGTATTAGGGACTACTAAATCTGCATCGATTCCAATGATATTTCCATAACCTTCACAAACCGGGCAGGCGCCATATGGATTATTAAAACTAAATAGGTGAACATTGGGTTCTAAGAAAGTGATTCCGTCCAATTCAAAATTATTCGAATAGCTAAATCTTTTATCTGAGTTTAATTCCTGCAAATAACAAATTCCTTTTCCTTCAAAAAAAGCAGTTTGTACTGCATCAGCCAAACGGTTGTAGAATTCTTCTTCCTCTTTAACAACAATTCTGTCAATAATAAGCAGAATGTCTTTATTGTCTAATTTATGAACTTCTGTTGGTGTAAATTCATCTAAACGAACCATTTCGTTGTCAACCAGAATACGGGCAAAACCTTGCTGTAAAAGGACTTTGAGCTTGTCTTCAAGTTGTCTTCCTTCTTCCAGATGAATAGGAGAAAGCAATAACCATTTACTGTCTAATTCAAATTTTTTTACATCAGAAACAACATCAGTAACGGTGTTTTTCTTGACTTCTAATCCGGAAATTGGCGAATAAGTACGTCCGATTCTGGCGAATAAAAGCTTTACATAATCGTATATTTCTGTTGAAGTTCCAACTGTAGAACGGGCATTGGTGGTATTTACTTTTTGTTCAATAGCAATCGCGGGTGCAATACCTTTTATGTACTCTACTTTTGGCTTGTCTAAACGGCCAAGGAATTGACGTGCATATGAGGATAAACTTTCAACATAGCGACGTTGTCCTTCGGCATACAAAGTATCAAATGCCAGACTTGATTTCCCTGATCCTGAAAGACCTGTGATAACGACAAGTTTATTTCGGGGAATAGCGACATCTACATTTTTTAGATTGTGTACCTGCGCTCCTTTAATGATAATATTATGTTTTGGGTCGAGTTTTGAAAGATCAATTTGCATAAAAAAAGTCAATTTTTACAAAAGTAATCAATTTTGAATTGAGTTTTGTTAATGCCATTGTTCCAAATCTTAACAGATTTCAATAGAGTCTTGTTCATTAAATCCCAATTAATCATTCATTTTTTGTTTCACGCAGATTTGAGCAGATTTAATTTGAATAAATAAGCTGCGCTGATCTGCTAATATCTTTTTAAAGCTGCGTGAAAAGCTTTGCACAATTCTGTATGTTTAATTTATTTTTATGCAATGAATTGTTTTAATGCAAAATATCCTATTTTAGAACTGCTTTAAAACTATTTTAAATTCTGACCAAATTTTGAAAACAAAACTATCTACACTATTATTTTTGATGAGCTTTTTCCTGTTTTCGCAGGAGTTTCCGCCAATAGTAAAATATTCTTCTTCTGTTTATGGCGCAGGAAATCAAAGTTGGATGATTTCGCAAGATGATCAGAACTATTTATATTTTGCCAACAATGATGGACTTTTAGAGTTTAATGGCACAACCTGGCAATTGTACCCGGCTCCAAACGAAACGATTATTCGATCTGTTAAAGTCATTGGAACAAAAATCTATACGGGCTGTTATATGAATTTTGGTTATTGGACCAGACAGACAAACGGGAAATTAAAATATACTTCACTAAGTGATACCATTAAAGATAAAATATTAGACGACGAACAGTTTTGGAATATCCTGAAATACGATCAGTGGATTTTGTTTCAATCCTTAAACCGAATTTATATTTACGACACGAAAACGGGAAAATTTAAAATTATTGCGCCTAAAAATGGTGTTATAAAATCGTTTTCTCCTAAAAATGCAATTTATTTTCAGACCATAAAAGAAGGGCTTTTTGAAATTGAAAGCGGAAAAGCAAAGTTAGTTTCAGACCACCCAATCCTTAAGAAATTTACAATCGTAAATATTTTTACAACAGACGATGGTTTGCTGATTCAGACACAATTGGATGGTATTTATAAATTAGTTGGGAATAGTTTAACCCGTTTTGTTACAGATGTCGATGCCGAATTAAAGTCAAGTTTTGTCTACAGCAGTCAATTTCTTCAGGATGGAAGTTTTGCTTTAGGAACGGTTTCTAACGGAATTTTTGTTTTATCAGGTAGCGGAAAATTAAAATATCATATTTCACAGCGAAAAGGGTTGAGCAATAATACGGCGCTTTCACTTTTTGAAGATAAGGATCAGAATTTATGGGCTGGATTAGATAACGGAATCAATTGTATTAATATTAATTCGCCAGTACACAGTTTTACAGATGATTCTGGCGTATTGGGAACCGTTTATGCATCGGCAACTTTTAATGGAATACTGTATGTTGGAACAAATCAGGGACTGTTTTGTAAACCAAATCAAAGTCATGCTGAGTTTAAATTTATAAATGGAACAAAAGGACAGGTTTGGTCGCTTTATGTTTATGATAATACGCTTTTCTGTGGGCATGATTCCGGTACTTTCATCATCACTAATGATTCGGCAAGAAATATATTTTCTGCTTCTGGAACCTGGAAATTTGAACCAGTTCCGAGTGCTAAAAATCAATTGCTTCAGGGAAATTACTACGGAATTTCAGTTCTTGAAAAAGTTGGGAATCAATGGGTTTTCAAAAATAAAATTAAAGGTTTTGATTATTCATCACGATACTTCGAAATTACAAATAATTTTGATGTTTATGTAAGTCACGAATACAAAGGAATCTTTAGATTGAAATTAGATAAATCAGTATCAAAAACACGAGGTTTTTATACTTATAAATCTCCTCAAAAAGGAAAAAATGCAAGTTTAACTAAATTCAATAATCAAATTTATTATGCTTACAAAGGTGGCATTTTTAATTTAAACCCGAACACTAAATTATTTGAAAAAGATAATTTGCTAAGTTCTATTTTTGAAAAAGACGAATATACTTCAGGGAAGCTAATTGTTGATAATTCGAATAAAATATGGTTGTTTTCTAAAAATTACATTCACTATTTTTCTGCCAGTAAACTGAGTAATCAATTAAAACAAAACGTTATTCCGATACCAGCTTCTTTGACCAATTCAATGTTGGGGTTTGAGAATATTACACAAATTTCTAAATCAACATACTTAATTGGTACTACAGATGGTTATTATACATTAAATATAGATGATCTAAGTTTTAAAAATTATATCGTTTTTATAACTGATATTACCATAAACAAGCAAAATGAAACACTTACAAACGTAGCAATTCAAAATGAAGGAAGTTTTCATTCTAACGAAAACAATATCACTTTAAATTACACTGTTCCGGAGTATAATAAATACATTAATTCAGAATATCAATATTTATTAGAAGGATTTCAGAATGACTGGAGCGAGTGGAGCACAAAATCTACAGTAAATTTCAAGAATTTATCTCCCGGAAAATATACTTTTAAAGTACGGGCGCGTTATGCTAACACGATTTTGCAAAATACAGCCACTTATACATTTGTCGTTTTAAAACCTTGGTATTTGACTAATTTGGCCTGTTTTATTTATTTTCTGTTGTTAGTGATAATGGCTTATTTTATTAATAAAGCGTATAGAAATTATTATCATAAACAAAAAGAGAAATTAATTGAAGAGAATAATCTTTTGCTTGAGATTAAAGAGTTAGAAAATGAACGACAATTAATGAAGGTAAGAAATGAGCAGCTTTCTCAGGATGTTGATAGTAAAAATCGGGAATTGGCTGTTTCGACAATGAGTTTAAATAGTAAAAACGAATTGTTGGCATTCATCAAAGAAGATTTAAAGAAAACAACTCAGGATGATAATAAAAATATTAAATCTGTAATAAGTACCATCAATAAAAATATTACAGAGGACGATTCCTGGAATGTTTTTAAGGAAGCTTTTGATAATGCCGATAAAGATTTCTTAAAAAGAATCAAACAAGTTCACCCTTTATTGACTCCAAACGATCTTAGGCTTTGCGCTTATTTGCGACTGAATCTTTCTTCTAAAGAGATAGCACCTTTATTTAATATTTCTGTTCGAAGTGTTGAAATAAAAAGATATCGTTTGCGTAAAAAAATGGATTTACAGCACGAAATTGGGTTGGTTGAATATATTCTTGCTGTATAGGAAGTCAAAAAACACCCTAAATAAACTATACATTACCTCAACATTAACGTTTTGTTGTGCTTTTTGAGTGTTTTTGTTAAGGAAATTAACATTTGTAATTTATAGTTAAATCAGGCATTTTTTTAATATATCAGTAATTAAGTGGTATTTTTTTTATGATGTATGTTTTTTGTTGAGGTTAATTTTGTCGTTTTCCTAATGGGATCTGATAATTTTATCTTTCAATAAAAACTAACTAATTATGAAATCAAAATTATTACTAACCGTACTATTACTGTTTACATCTTTTGCATTTTCGCAAAATTTGGATGTAAGCGGTACAGTACTAGATGGCTCGGGATTATCACTACCGGGCGTAAATGTAAAAGTTAAAAGTTCCTCCCAAAGTACAACCACAGACTTTGATGGCTCTTTTAAATTATTAGGAGTTCCAAAAGGAACTATCATTGTTTTCAGTTATATTGGTTTTCGAACGCAGGAAGTTGCAGTTTCAGGAACCAAAATAACGGTTAAAATGAGCGACGATGCCAGATCTCTTGATGAAGTCGTTGTGATTGGTTACGGAACTCAAAAGAAAAGAGAAGTAACCGGAGCCGTTTCTGTAGTAGACAGTAAAACGTTAGATATTTTAAAACCAGTAAAGGTTGAACAAGCTTTACAGGGAACCGTTTCCGGAGTAAACGTAACTACACAATCCGGAGCTCCCGGAGCTAAATTAGATATTCGTATTCGTGGTATCGCCACCAATGGAGAAAATGGTCCGCAAGCCATTATTGACGGTTATGTAGGTGATTTAAGTTTGCTTAATCCAAACGATATTGAAACTATTACTGTTTTAAAAGATGCGCAAGCTGCCATTTATGGAACTATTGGGGCAAACGGAATTATTTTAATTACCACTAAAATGGGAAAGAAGAATTCAAAAACAAAAATCTCTCTAAACAGTTATTCAGGATTTCAGGAAGCTTCGAGAAAATTACCAATGCTCGATGCTACGGAATATGCTTTATTACTAAATGAAAGTTATGCCAATGGCGGAAAAGCGCTTCCTTACCCAAATGCAAGTGGTTTAGGAAAAGGAACCGACTGGCAAAAAGAAGTTTTGGGTACCGGAGTGCCAATTTTAAATACTGATTTAACAATTTCTGGAGGATCGGAGAAGATTACCTATTCTGTAAGTGGTTCGCATTTAGATCAGGAAGGTGTAGTAGGACAGGATAAATCCGGATTTTTAAGAAATACGGCGAGAATTGCCTTAGGCGCTGATCTAAGCGATAAATTCAAAATAAAAACAAATGTAATTTATACCTATTTCAATAGAAAAACAATTAATGAAAACGGATTAGGATCTGTACTTTTTAATGCTTTAAACGTGCCGGCAACTATTGCTCCTTACGATGCAAAAGGCGATTTTACTTTAGTACCAAGTACAACAGGATTGGGAACAGAAATTATAAATCCGTTAGCACAGATTGCAAACACTTACAACGATTATAATTTTAAAAAGCTTAACGGAAATTTTGGTTTTGATTATAAAATTTTCAAAGGATTTGTTTTATCAAGTTCTATAGGATTTAATACCGCAAACAGCGAAGGCAAAACCTTTGGAAAACAAATCAGTTACGGAGGAAAAGTTTTTGATGTTCAGAGAAGTTCTGTAACGCAAACGGCAACAAATGATAATGATTATTCATTTGATATCTACGGAACGTATACTGCAAAAATAGCAGAGAACCACAACATCACCGCTACATTAGGAAATACTATTTTTAAAACCTGGGGAAATTCAGCTAATGCAACAGGATTTGACGTTCCTAATAATTCATGGGAATATGCAGATCTTTCCTTAACCAAAGGATTGCCAACTGCATTGAATACAGGAGGATATGTTTACGACCAAAGAAGACTTTCTTACTTTGGAAGAGCACAATACGATTATAAAGGAAAGTATCTTTTCTCTGCAATGATCAGACGTGATTCGTCTACAAAATTTGGTCCGGGAAACAAAGTGGGATATTTTCCATCTTTTACAGCAGGATGGGTAGTTTCTGACGAAGGCTTCTTTGGAGAATCAAAAACAATAAACTTCTTAAAATTCAGAGCCAGTTACGGTACTCTGGGGAATGACCAAATTCCAAATAACGGTTATCTGTCTCTCTTAACAGGAGAAGCTACTTATGTATTTGACGGTAATTTAACAAGCGGAAAAGCCACCGGACAAATTCCTAATTCTGATTTAAAATGGGAGGAAGCTAAAAAGTTTGATGTTGGTTTAGATTTAAGATTATTTAATGATAAAGTTTCTGTAGTTGCTGATTATTTTATAGATACCAGAGATGATCTTTTGATACCAAATATTCCGGTTTCTGGAATTATAGGAATAGGTGCGCCGGGTGCGAGTGCTCCAACATTGAATGCAGGTTCTGTTAGAAATTCAGGTTTTGAATTTGCAATTGATTACAAAGAGAAATTTTCAGATTCTTTTAGTATGAGTGTAGGTTATAATGTAACCTTTATTAAAAATGAAGTGTTAGAAGTAAATAACGGAACCGGAATTATTGAACAAGGTGGTTTTGGAGTTGGTCAGCCAGCTGCTTCACGTATGGAAGCCGGAAAACCAATAGGCTATTTTTACGGCTATAAAACAGATGGATTATTTCAAAATCAGGCAGAAGTTGATGCTCATCCATCACAATTGGCTTTAGGAGCAAACGCTGCACCGGGAGATATTCGTTATGTAGATTTAAATGGAGACGGTGTAATTGATACTAAAGATAAAACCAATATTGGAGATCCAATTCCTGAAGCAACAATGGGATTCAATTTCCAGTTAAATTATAAAAACATTGATTTTGCGCTTTATAGTTTTGCTTCAGTAGGAAACGATATGGTGCGCAATTACGAGAGAGTTCTTTCTGATGCTAATCGTTTAGATTATGTTTTAGACAGATGGACAGGTGCCGGAACAAGTACTACTGTGCCAAGAGTAACAACAGGCGCAACGGCAAACAATGTACTTTCAGATTATTTTGTAGAAGATGCTTCTTATTTCAGAATTCAAAACATACAATTGGGTTATACACTTAATCCAAATGTAACGCAAAAAGCCGGAATTACTAAACTAAGACTTTATGCAGGAGTAAATAATTTGTACACTTTTACTAAATACAAAGGTTTCGATCCAGGCTCTTCAGCCGGGCCTACAAATCAGGATGGAGTATCTCAATCACCAATTGGTGCCGGAATTGATTACGGTTATTATCCAGTTCCAAGAACCTATTTATTGGGTTTAAACATTAATTTTTAATTTCAATAAAAATGAAAAAATATTTAATCACAACCATTATAACACTTACACTGTTCTCGACAATAAGTATTTCTTGTTCCGATGATTTTGTAAGTCCTAAGCCAAAGTATTCTATAGATTCTGAGAATTATTTCAATTCAAAAGAAGACTATGATGATGCCTTAGTTGCTGCTTACGATTTGTTGCAATCTTCGTATGTCAATGTTTTATTAGGAGAAATTGCTTCAGACAATACTTTGTGTGGAGGAGAAAGTCCGACAGACGTTATTGGTTTTCAGCAAATAGACGACATGATTCATACGCCGGTAAACAGCAATTTGAGAGATATCTGGAATTGGATGTTTGCGGGAGTTCAAAGAGCCAATTATATTCTTGAATTTAAGGATAAAACAGATTTCGAGGGAAAAAACCAGCTAATTGCAGAGACACGTTTTCTGAGAGCATATTACCAGTTTGAGTTAGTAAAATGGTTTGGTGGAATCCCGATGAAAGGAGATGTTAGATTTAAAGTTGGAGATGAAAAAACAGTAGCAAGAGCATCTGCTCAGGAAGTGTATGCTTCAATTGAAGCTGATTTGATTTTTGCTGCCGCCAATTTATCTCCAACGGCATCTCAAAAAGGGAGAGTTACAAAAGGTGCAGCACAGGCATTATTGGGAAAAGCCTATTTGTATCAAAATAAATTTGCACAAGCTGCAGCTGTTCTTGATGCTGTAATTACTTCGGGTAAATATTCATTACAGTCAGATTATGATGCCATGTTTGAATTGGATGGAGAAAACGGAACAGAATCTGTTTTTGAAGTACAATATACAGATGTTGAAGGAGCCGGTTTTACCTGTTTACAATGTAGTGAAGGTAACGTTGCAGTTGGTTTTAGTGGTATCCGTAATTATTCAGGACCATTATTCTCATCTGGATTTAGTTTTAATATTCCGACCAAAGAAAGTGCCGATGCTTTTGAAGTGGGTGACAAACGTAAAGATGTTGCCATATTGGATATTGTGGCCTGGGCTGCTGCAAATGCTTCATTTGATGGAGGCAAAGGTGTCAGTTTCGGAAAAGGAAATGAAGACACAGGTTATTTCAACAGAAAATATCTTCCAAGAAAAAGAAGCGCAACTGCGGCTGGAGATTTGAATTTGACAAATCCAAATAATTACAGAGCGATTCGCTACGCAGATGTTTTATTAATGGCAGCCGAAGCTTATAGTCGTGCTGGTACCAATGATGCAAAAGCAAGAGATTATTTAAATCAGGTTAGAAGACGTGCTTTTGGAGACAATAACCATGATATTTCAGTTTCTGGTGCCGCTTTGACCGATTTTATTTGGGCTGAGAGAAGAGTAGAACTTTTTGGAGAAGGACATCGTTTCTTCGATTTAGTAAGAACAGGAAAAGCAGTTGGCAAAATTCCGGGTTTTAAAGCAAATAAAAACGAGTTATTTCCGCTTCCAATTGAAGAAATTCAATTCGCAAACGGAAACTGGCAACAAAACCCTGGATATTAAAAATATACTATTATGAAAAAAATACAGTTAATTATAAGTTTTTTCGTTTTAATAATCTTTCTAGGTTGTTCAAGCGATGAAAGCAGCAATATTGATTTAGATGCTGTAAGTGCACCGGCTAATATTGCTGCCTTGACAACAGTAACACAGGATAATTCAGGTAAAGTTACTTTTATACCAAAAGGAGAAGGAGTAACGCAATACAAGATAAATTACGGTGACGGATCTCCTGAGTCTGCTTATTTTGGAGCGGGTGGCACAACAACACACACTTACAAAGAAGGTGTTTATCAGTCGAAAATTATCGCAATGGGAATTTCAGGAAAAACAACTGAAGTGATTCAACCGGTTGTCGTTTCTTTTAAATCTCCTGAGAACTTGAAAGTGGTAATTACAAATGATATATCTGTTTCTAAAAAAGTAACCGTAAAAGCAACAGCTGATTTTGCCTTGTTTTATGATGTTTATTTTGGAGAAACTGGAAAACCGGAGCCAATTTCAGCTAATAATGGAGAATCTGTTTCATATGTATATAAGGAAGCAGGAACTTATACAATTCGTGTAGTTTCAAAAAGTGCTGCAATTAAAACGACGGAATATACAGAGCAGTTTGCTGCAAAATTAGTGCTAAATCCTACTACTTCAGCAACTACACCTCCTAACAGACCAGCCGGAAATGTGATTTCTATCTATAGTGCAAAATACACTAATATTGCCGGAACTAATTTCTATCCAAATTGGGGACAATCAGGCGGTTATTCAGAATTTGATTTGAATGGCGATAAAATGCTGAATTATACTAATTTAAATTATCAGGGAATTGCCTTGGCAGATAATGTCACGGTTGATGTTTCGGGAATGGATTATGTTCACCTCGATGTTTGGACAGCAGATTTACAAAAATTAGAAACTTCGCTAATCAGTAAAACGAATGGAGAAAGACCAGTAACAAAAGATCTGATCGCCAATCAATGGACAAGTATTGATATTCCGATTTCGGCCTTTACAAGTCAGACAAACTTCAAAGTAGCAGATATTTTTCAACTAAAATTGGTTGGAACTCCCGCTGGTAAAAACATTTTTGTTGATAATATTTATTTCTATAAAAATGGAGAAGCATTAAGTGTCGCAGCGCCAACACCAACAAAACCTGCCACTGATGTAATTTCAATGTTTAGTAATGCGTATTCAAATGTGCCAATTGCAACATGGCGTACAGATTGGTCAGCAGCTACATTAGAAGAAACAGCTGTAGCAGGAAACGCAGTAAAAAAATACTCCGATTTAAATTTTGTGGGTATTGAACCAACTGCAACAATTGACACGGGTGCAATGACGCATTTTCATGTAGATGTCTGGTCAGCTGATTTTACAGAATTCAGAATAAAATTAGTTGATTTTGGAGCTAATGGCGTTTACAACGGAGGAGGAGATGACAAAGAACACGAAATTAAAGTTACCGCTCCTGCAAAAGGAACATGGGTAAGTTTAGATATTCCTTTAAGCGATTTTACAGGATTAACAACCCGGGCGCATATTGCTCAACTTATTTATTCAGGGAATCCTAGCGGAGCACATACTATATATATAGATAATGTTTATTTCCATAAATAAGATAAGCACTTTTAAAAAGACATTAAAATGAATTTACATTTTATAAAAAATAACAAAATGAAAAAATATAATAAATACTTCGTATTACTTTTTGCACTGCTTTTAGTAATAAGTTGCCAAAAAGATGATTACGCTTTTGGCGATTTGTCTGCACCCACAAATTTGCAGGTTAAAGCCGAAATTGTTGGAAAAACAGCCGCTGCTCCTAACGGAGACGGATCAGGAATGGTAAAACTTACTGCAACTGCAGATAACGCTATTTCATACAAATATGTATTTACTGACGGTACTACTGAAAATGCGCCAAACGGTATCTTTACAAAACGATTTACCAAAACAGGATTAAATAAATATACTGTAACGGTAATTGCCTCTGGAAAAGGAGGGATAGCAACAAACACAACAATAGATGTTGAGGTGGTAAGTAATTTCAGTGACGACGAAGCGGTTCAGTTTTTAACAGCCGGAACTTCAAAAAAATGGTATTGGTCAGCTTCTGAACCTGGTCATTTAGGTGTTGGACAAAATGATGGTGATGCTACTAAAAATTATTTCGCAAACTATTATATGGCTGGACCTTTTGAAAAAGCTGGTTCACCAAGCAGCAGCTGTTTATACGAGAACGTATTGACATTCTCTCTCGAAAGTGACCAACTTAAGTTTCAGTTAGATAACGGTGGATCGACCTTCTTTAATGCTGCTTTTGCAAGTGTAGCCGGAGGAAGCGGACCGGACGATTCTTGCTTGTCATACAATGCTTCTGGTAAAAAATCAGTTTCATTAAGTCCATCAGAATCGGTTGTCATGTCAAATCCAAATCATGCAACTCAAACCAGAGGAACAACAATGAACTTCTCTGATGGCGGATTTATGGGGTATTACATTGGTCAGAGTTCGTATGAGATTTTGTCAATTACAGCTAACAGAATGGTCGTTAGAGCCGTTATGGGCGGAAATCCGGCATTGGCATGGTATCATATTTTTACCACCACAAAACCAACTCAGGCTCCACCGGCAGATTTTACAAAACTAGTTTGGTCAGATGAATTTAATACTGATGGAGCACCTGATGCGACAAAATGGAATTACGATTTAGGAAAAGGTGACAACGGTTGGGGAAATAATGAAAAACAGAATTACACCAACTCGGCTACAAACGTAATTGTGCAAGGCGGAAGTTTGAAAATTACAGCTAAAAAAGAAGCTTCAGGCGGAGCAGATTATTCTTCGGCGAGATTAAAAACAGATGCTAAATTTGCCTTTACTTACGGAAAAGTTGAGATTAAAGCTAAGTTGCCAATTGGTGCCGGAACCTGGCCGGCAATCTGGATGCTGGGGCAAAATTATGCCACCAAACCTTGGCCAGCTTGTGGAGAAATTGATATTATGGAGCATGTTGGTAATAATCAAAATGTTATTTTGAGCACACTTCATTATCCGGGACACTCTGGTGGAGGTGGAAATACTGGGTCTAAAACAATACCAAATGTTTCAACTGAATTTCATGTTTATAAAGCGGTCTGGACTGCTGCATCGGTTACAACATTTGTAGATGATGTTCAGATTCATTCTGTTCCTAATGACGGTTCTTTGCCTTTTAATAGTGATTTTTTCTTAATTTTAAATGTCGCAATGGGAGGTAATTTGGGAGGCAATATTGATGCCGCTTTCACACAGTCTTCTATGGAGATTGATTATGTAAGAGTGTATCAATAGATTATAGATTAATTAGTAATAATGAAATGAGAAGGTCAGTTTAGGCTGACCTTCTTAATTTTTGTAATTTTAAAATGATACTATGAAAAAAATAATGGTATTGCTGTTAATTAGCAGTTTTTGTTTCGCGCAGGAAGTAAAAAGAAAATTAGTTTGGGAAGAAAATTTCAACAATAAAGATTTAAACGAAAAAGACTGGAATTTCGAAGTCGGTGACGGTTGCCCAAATCTTTGTGGTTTTGGAAATAACGAAAGACAAATTTATACCAAAACCAACCACGAGTTTAAAGAGGGTAATTTAGTTATCGAAGCCAAAAAAGAAGGAAGTAAATATACATCGACTAAAATCACGACAAAAGGTAAAAAAGAATTTTTATACGGTCGAATAGAAGCAAGGGCAAAATTACCCGTGGGACATGGTTTATGGCCGGCATTCTGGATGTTAGGTGCCAATATTGATGAAATCCACTGGCCAAAAGCAGGTGAAATTGATATTTTAGAATACATTGGCCGAGACCCTCATATGGTCTACACAACTTTGCACACGCAAGACAGTCACGGAAATACGATCAATACAAAAAGAACAGCATTCCCTAATATTGAAGAAGGATACCACGTTTATGCAATCGAATGGACAAAAGATAAAATTGATTTTTTTGTCGACCAAACTTTAGCATATACTTTTAATCCAGCGGTAAAAAATGAAGATACATGGCCCTTTGATAAACCTTTCTATATCATCGTTAATTTAGCGATTGGAGGCAATTTTGGAGGCCCTGAAGTAGATGATAAGGTACTGCCGCAAAAGTACTATGTAGATTACGTACGAGTTTACCAATGATAAATAGGGTGTTGAAAAAATAGACATATGTGACTTAAGTGTTTAATTGTAAGTTATTTATGTCTATTTTTTTATGCTCTTAACATTTCTTAAATTTAATGTTTTAACGCACTTTGTCGATTAAATTTAGGTTTTATTTATATTTTCTGATATTTTGTTGTTAATTATTCTCGATTTAATTTGCTTTTTAAAATAATTATTTGTTAAATTTGGTCACGATATTAACATAAACAAAAAAAGATAGGCCTATACAATAAAATTACTTTTTAGAAAAATTACTCCAAATTATAAAACCTAAAAAAGTAGTATTATGGCAGATCTGCATATTCCAGACGCTCTATTAGTAAAAAATTATATCGAAGGCAATGAAACTGCCCTTTCGATACTAATTAAAAGGCACGAGTCTAAAATATATGGATTCATATATTCAAAGATTGCTGATAGAGATATTTCAAACGATATTTTTCAAGATACTTTTATTAAGGTAATCAAAACCTTAAAAAGCAATTCATATAATGAAGAAGGTAAATTCTTGCCTTGGGTTATGCGTATTTCACACAATTTAATTGTAGACCACTTTCGTAAAACTAAAAAAATGCCGATGTACAGAGAAACAGAAGAGTTTTCTATTTTTTCTGTCATGTCTGACGATTCTCTAACCATTGAAAGCAAAATGATCGTTGATCAGGTCGAAGTGGACTTGAAAAGATTAATTGAAGAGCTTCCGGAAGATCAAAAAGAAGTATTAGTAATGCGTATGTATCAGGATATGAGTTTCAAGGAAATATCTGAATTAACGGATGTTAGCATCAATACAGCGCTCGGAAGAATGCGTTATGCACTAATGAATTTGAGAAAAATAATTGATAAACATCAAATTATTTTAACCAACTAATACTATTTTGAATATTAGCTCGTTATACTTAATATAAACATATTTATAGTATGGCGAAAATTTACTCTAAGAAGGAATTAGCTTCTAAAAATCTAAAACCTAAGAAAGAAGTTGTTTCTTTCTTATTAAACTATTCACAAGCACTAACAGTTGTGAAAGTTAAAGATAAAAGTTTTGAGATTATAGCTAATTAAACAGCCCACTACTTCAGTCGGATGTTTATTCTAAAACCAATTAACTTTTGGTTTGAAAAACTCACTATTTGCAAATAATTGCAGGTAGTGAGTTTTTTTGTTTTCATGTAAATATAAAGTAAGAATATTATTTCTTTTTTAATTTACATGATCTAAAAGTCCTCTTTTTTGTGTGATTTTTCTCGTTGTTTTGTTAAAATGTTATATTTAGGTTAAAATTTATTTGTTTATTCGGTATTTAGTTTTATTTTAGTTAAAAAAGTTGCTTTAAATACATGAAAAACACCTATTAAAGAGGTTTTTCGTATTAAAACAATTAAATGATTAAATAATTATGAATGAAGTGAAATAAATGTTTAACAAAAATAACCAGTAACCTATGATGAAAAATTACACCAACTTATCTTGTTTGTTTGTGGTACGTCTTTAATGTTTTAGTAGAAGATATAGTGAATGATTTCAAGAATTTCATTTCACCTAAAATGTATTCTTCAATTAAAAATCATTTATAAGAAAACCCTAAGTATTTAACAACCAAACCTGACCCAAATGAAGAAAAACCTACAGATATTATCATTTTTTTTATTGATAAATATTGGAGCATTTGCTCAACAAGACCAAATCAAAGAGGCGCAGTCTCTTTATGATAAAGGAAAAAGCCAGGAAGCTCTGGTAGTATTAAATAAAACAGAATATCTTATACTTAATGCATCTGATGAAGCAAAATCAGATTATTATTATTTAAAAGGAAATGTTTTAAAAGACTTAGCTGTAAAAAATATAGATGCAGCGAATAATTTTACATTGGCCTCTCAGGCATATCAGGATGTGTTTTTATATGAAAATGAATCAGGAAAATTTAAATTTACCGTTAAGGCAAATGCGGCATTAAAAGAAATGAAATCGAGTCTCGTTAATGGTGCAATGGCCGATTTTAATGCAGGTAAATTTAAAGAAAGCGCTGAGAAAAGCTATAAAGTATATATGTTTGATAAGAAAGATACACTAAACTTGTGTAATGCAGCATCTTCCTCTATCAACGCAAAAGACTATGACTCGGCAGTTAAATATTATGAAATTTTAAAAAAGATTAATTTTTCAGGAAAAGGAGTTTTGTACTTGGCGACAAATAAGAAAACAAAAGAAGAAGATCTTTTTGTTTCACCAAAAGCAAGAGAATCAGCTATCGCACAAGGACTTTACGAGAAACCAAGAACCGAATCAGTTCCTTCTAAAAAAATTGATATCAATAGTAATTTAGCTTATGCTTATCTTGAGAAAAAAGATTATGCTAAATCAGAAGTCGTTTATAATTATGTTTTAGAGCTTGATCCTAATTACGTTGATGCTTATATTAATATGGCTTATCTGAAGTTAGAAGAGAAAAAAGATCTGGCTGATGAAATCTCTTCTTTGGGAACTTCGGCTGCAGATATGCAAAAATATGACAAGTTAAATGCCAAAAAAGATGATATAGCCCGAAGTGCAATTCCGTATCTAAAAAAAGCCCTTACCTTAGAACCTAAAAATACTGATGCGACAAAATCGCTTTTAGGTATTTACAGATCGCTAGACATGACAAATGAATATAATGCCTTAAAAAATGGTATGTAAAAAACAAAACGAAGCTGCTAAATTATTTTTTTAGCAGCTTCTTCTATTATTGATTTTTTACCAATAGTTCTAGTAATAATATCTTTATCCAGACTCCAGCCTCGGGCCGGCGAATATTCTCTCCCGTACCAAATAATCTGAAGATGTAAATCGTTCCATATTTCTCTTGGGAACAATCTTTTAGCATCTTTTTCAGTTTGAACTACATTTTTTCCATTCGAAAGATTCCATCTGTACATTAATCTGTGAATATGCGTATCTACCGGAAATGCAGGAACGCCAAAAGCTTGCGACATTACTACGCTGGCAGTTTTATGTCCAACGGCCGGCAATTCTTCAAGCGCTTCAAAACTTTGTGGAACCTTTCCGCCATGTTTGTCAATTAATATATGGGATAACCCGTGAATCCCTTTTGATTTCATTGGTGATAAACCACAAGGTCGAATGATTTCCTTAATTTCTTCAATCGACATTTTAATCATATCATACGGGTTATCAGCTTTAGCAAAAAGCAATGGCGTAATCTGATTCACACGCACATCAGTGCATTGAGCCGAAAGCAAAACTGCGATTAATAATGTATAAGGGTCCTTATGATCAAGCGGAATAGGGATAGTAGGGTAGAGTTCTTTTAACGTATTTATAACAAATTGTACGCGGGCTTCTTTATTCATTTCCGTATTTTTAATCTCGTAAAATTAGTATAATTTTAATGATGTGCCTAATCCAGCTTTCCGTTTCAACTCCTCATTGTGTTAGCAACATTTTTAAGCAATAAAAAGAGCTTCCGTTGGTCGCTTTTTTATCGCAAAAAATGTAAACTACCACAACTGCGGGGTTTTTACTTCAATCTGGGGCAAAAAATTATGAGTTATGAATTATAAGTTATGAATTATGATTTATCAATAGGAGATGTTGAGTCAAATCTTGAATCTTAGCTCTTTATTCTATGTTCTATGCTCTAAAAAAAATCTAAAGTCAAAATCTAAAATAAATATGATAACATTAAAAGCAGGCGATAAAGCTCCAAACTTCACAGGAGTAGATCAGGACGGAAAAACGCATAAACTGGCAGATTATGCCGGAAAAAAATTAGTAGTTTTCTTTTATCCAAAAGCAAGTACACCAGGTTGTACGGCAGAAGCCTGTGATTTAAGAGATAATTTTGAGCGCTTCAAAGCTAATAATTACGAACTTCTTGGAGTTAGTGCCGATAGTCAAAAAGCACAATTAAAATTCAAGGATAAATATGAATTTCCTTTTCCCTTATTAGCTGATGAAGATAAATCAGTGATTAATGCGTTTGGTGTCTGGGGACCAAAGAAATTCATGGGAAGAGAATACGACGGAATCAACAGAACCACTTTCGTAATTGACGAAAAAGGCATTATCGATGAGGTAATCGAAAAAGTAAAAACAAAAGAACACGCTTCACAGATTTTGAAGTAGAGAAGTTTGTTTCAGGTTTCAGGTTTCAGGTTTCAGGTTTCAGGTTTAGATTGTTAAACAACTGTAAGAGAAAAACTTGAAACCTGAAACAAAAAAAACTTGAAACAAAAAAAAACCGAAAAAGAAAAACTTTTCTTTTTCGGTTTTTTGATATTATGTATTTTGTTCTAATTCTTTTTGAGGATGGTATCCAAAAAGGTGATGTTCTTTTATGATTTCGGCAACTCCGGAAGGAAGCATTGGTTCCCAACCTGTTTTTCCCTGACTGATCATTTTCAAAACTTCTCTTGAGAATACATTTAATATACCAGGATCGTAATCTTTAATGTCAACCACTTTTCCGTTGAATTTAAAGAATTTATACAATTCTTTCATTCTTGGATGTACTTTTAAATTATCAGAAGTGATAATTTCTCCATCTTCACCCAACATTGGGTACAAGAAAACTTTCATGTCTCGGTAAAACAATTTTCCGAAAGCTTCCAGAATTCCTCCACTTAAATGGCGATAGTATTTCTCGTCAAAAATATCAACTAAGTTGTTAACTCCCATTGCCAATCCCATTCTGGCTTTGGTGTAATTAGAGAAATATTCTACAACTTTATAATATTCCTGGAAATTCGAAATCATTACGGTTTGGCCAAGCGAACAAAGTAATTCGGCTCTGTCCATAAAATCACGTTCATCAATTTCACCATCTGAACGTAAATTAGAAAGTGTAATTTCAAAGACAACTAAAGTATTGTCTTTTTCGACTTTATTTTCTTCGAGAAACATTTTTAATGATTTCTCATACATATCAAGATTAACATTCGTAACCGGACGGAAACTTCCTCTAAAAGCAAGAAGGTTTTTCTTGTATAAAACGGCAGCAGGTAATACATTTTTCCCATCAGGGTTAAACATTACCGCATCTGTCATTCCGTTTTTAACCAGTTGTAAGCTCATTAAACGATTATCAACATCAGCAAAACGAGGTCCTGAGAAGTTAATAGTATCAATTTCAAGTTGGTCTTTGTCTAAGTGATCGTATAAATAGCGAAGTAATCGCTTTGGATCGTTGTATTTGTAAAAAGCACCGTAAATTAAGTTTACACCTAAAATTCCTAATGTTTCTTGTTGTAGTCGGGCATCAGTTTCTTTAAAACGAATGTGAAGAATAATTTCGTTATAAGCTTCGTCCGGTTCAATTTGGTATCGTATTCCAACCCAACCGTGACCTTTAAATTGTTTAGCAAAATCAATAGTTGCAACCGTGTTGGCGTAACTAAAGAAAAGTTTGTTTGGATGTTTTTCTCTACTTAAACGCTCTTCAATAAGTTCTCCTTCAAAGGTTAACATTTTTTTGAGTCGGTTTTCGGTAACATAGCGACCGTCGCCTTCAATTCCGTAAACGGCATCACTAAAATCTTTGTCATAGGCAGACATTGCTTTTGCAATAGTTCCCGATGAACCTCCGGACCTGAAAAAGTGCCTCACAGTTTCCTGTCCCGCGCCAATTTCAGCAAATGTTCCGTAAATATTCTCGTTTAAATTAATGCGTAACGCTTTGTCTTTTATAGAAGGAATCTGTTCGATGACCTTGTCACCTTTGAGTTTTATTTCTGTACCCATTTTATTTTAAATAGATTTGTTACAAAGTTAGTAAATTAGGCTTCTAATGAAAGAGAAATAATCCTATTTTTGTAAAAAAAATAAGTTCAATTGAAGGTATATTTTTTAGGCACTGGTACTTCTCAAGGTATCCCGATTATTGGGGTCGATCATCCCGTTTGTAAAAGCACTGATCTTAAGGATAAAAGGCTCCGTGTAGCGATTTGGATTACGTGGGACGATTACTCTTATGTAATCGATTGCGGACCCGATTTCAGACAGCAAATGCTTTCCTGTGGTTGTCGAAAACTCGACGCAATCCTGTTTACGCACGAACATGCTGATCATACTGCTGGTTTAGATGACATTCGTCCGTTTAATTTCCGTCAGGGAGAAATCCCGGTTTATGGACACGAACGTGTAATCGACAATCTAAAACGTCGTTTTGAATATGTTTTTGAAACCGTAAACAAATATCCTGGTGCGCCAAGCGTTAAAACGATCGAAGTTGTAAATAATAAACCGTTTGCTGTTGGCAATAAAATGGCAATTCCGGTAAACGTAATGCACGGTGATTTACAGGTTTTTGGTTATCGTATTGATGATTTTGCCTATTTAACTGATGTGAAAACAATTGAAGAAGTTGAAATTGAAAAATTAAAGAATCTGAAAGTGCTGGTTGTGAATGCCTTGCGTGTAGAACCTCATGACACACACTTTAATTTGCAGGAAGCGCTTGATTTTATAAATTTGGTGAAACCGGAAAAAGCGTATTTAACACACATTAGCCATGTTTTAGGATTTCACGAGGAAGTGCAAAAGCAACTTCCTGAAAACGTCTTTCTGGCTTATGATAACTTAGAAATTACAATTTAAATAATAGAACACAAAATGAAAAAATCCTTAATGCTTTACCTTTTTATCCTTGCGATACTAATGAATATTTTTACTTATATGTTTTATAGCAGAGAAGTAAAATTTGGAGAAGAGCGATACGATAAAACAACGAAGAAGCTTAGAGATAGTATAAATTTAGTAGCAGGAAAATTGGCTGAAGCCGATTATTTTTCTTTAGAACATAATGAAAATGCTCAGAATTACTTTGATAACAGCGCTTCTGGAGGGAAAGCAATTTTATTTGAAAAATTGATTCCGGTCGTAACAGAGAAATTATTGGATTTAAATGCTAATCCTAACGGGAATCCTTATACAGGTCAGGATAAAATTGGTCCGAACAAATTTATCATCAACAAAGTAAAGATATTAAACCACAGATGGATTATCGCTGATTATAGCAATGGTGAATTGTGGGGAGAAGTCTTGTTAAAATATTTTGTTAATGATGATGAAAGTATTAATTTTGAAGTAAACCAATCAATATTATATCAAAAATAGGATTTTTATGTCCTATGTTTTTGAACTAAATTAAATATAGAACATATGAAAAAAGTACTTTTATTTTCAGTTATAATAGCTCTTTCTTTTTCTTGTGCGAAAAAAGTTTCTGAAGAAAAGAAGGAATCAAAAGAAGTTTCAAAACCGGCAAAAAAAGATACTACTCCAGCTGTTGTAGTTGGAGGAGATTCAGATTCTCATGGCTGTAAAGCTTCTGCGGGTTATAACTGGTCGATTCTTAAAAAAGAATGCATCCGAATTTTTGAAAACAGTACTAAATTATCTCACGCTGAAGATGGAAAAACCTATTCTACAGTTGCCTACGTAATCTTCGATGGTGATAAAGCGGAACTTTTCTTGGATACTCAAAAAGAATCTATTATTCTCGAAAGAAAATCGGAAGGAGATTCCTGGGTTAAAGATGATTTACAGTTAATTCCCTGGAAAGGTTATGTGCTGAAAAAAGGAGAGAAGATTATTTATACAGGGGAATAAGGAAGTTTTTAGTCTCGGTTTTCAGTCACAGTTTAAAATTGAAAACTGCGACTGAAAACTGAAAACTATAAACTATAAAGCCAGCCAATTCTTAAAATCAAAGAAATTCTGAGGCGCAACTCCATGTCCAACAGGATATTCTTTATAAGTAATTGGAATATTTAAATTTTCTAAAATGGCAGGAGTTTTTCTTGCCCAATCTACGGGAATAACCTGATCTACAGTTCCGTGTGAAGCAAATATTTTAAGGTTTTTAAAGTCGTTTTTCTCGAAATCTTCTTTTATAATTTCATTATTAAAATAACCGCTCATTGCCACAACTCGCTGAACCTTTTCAGGATAAGAAAGCGCAACAGAATAGCTCAAAATAGAACCCTGGCTGAAACCAATCAAGGTTACATCATTAGCATCAATTGGATAATTAGCAACTAGATCATCAATGAATTTAGCAATTAAATCACGAGAAGTTTTGGCTTGTTCGTTATCTGAAAATTTATTCTGATCAGCGTCAAAGTTAATTGCGTACCAGGCATAAGCTCCGTATTGTAAATCGTATGGCGCTCTTGCAGAAATGATATAGTAATTATCAGGAAGTTCAGTCGCAAACGAAAACAAATCGGCTTCGTTGCTTCCGTATCCGTGTAATAAGATTAAAACAGGATTTTTATCTAAAATAACTTTTGGTTCTTGTATTTTATATTCTAAAGATAGATTCATTTTTTTAATTGTGAATTGTAAGTTGTGAATTGTGAATTTTTCAACTTTGTCAAGATTTAAAACTTACCAAAGTTATTTGAATTTGGACCCGAGCGTTAGCGAACAGGCGAAGCAATTTTAAATTTGGAATTTTATTTAACCGATAGATTTGAACCATTTCTGAAAAAGATTCCCAACTAACGGAATTGGTCTTGTCTGTCCCTGAATGGCACTAAAAATCCCGTACGTCCATAAAATAGAAATGCAAATCCACATTGGGAAAGTGATCATAAAGCTGTCAAAGTTGCTGATAATAGCTCCGAAAGAAATAAAAGCTAAAGACAATCCTAAGGCCTGACGGATGTGAAAAGATGCAAAGCTATTTTTATTTTCAGAGTTCATTGACATCGCAATTAAAACCCCAATGATTAAAATATAACTGGTAATGGCGATTGATTTTCCTTCTTCTACTGAATTATTCATTTTAATTATTTTGTGATAACAAGTTTGTTTTGATTTAAAATCCCGTATACAGAACCTTTGATTTCAGTTCCTAAAAAGGCGGAATTTTTAGATTTTGAAAGAATATTTTCTTTCGTAAAAGTTGATTTTCCTTCAGGAGTAAAAAAAGTAAAGTTGGCTATAGAACCTTCAGCAATTGTATTGTTTTCAATTCCAAATACCGCTTTTCCTAACGTTAGCTTTTCGATTACAGTTTCTAAAGGTAAAACAGCTAGCAAAGCTCCGAAAGCACTTTCAAGTCCAATTGTTCCGTTTTTAGCGGTATCAAATTCCATTTTTTTGAATTCAATATCAATGGGATTGTGATCTGAAGTAATCATGTCGATTGTTCCGTCTAAAGCAGCATTTATAAGAGCGGTTCTGTCAGTTTCAGTCCTTAATGGCGGTGTCACTTTAAATCTCGTATCAAAACCTTCTAATTTTTCATCAGTAAGAACTAAATGATGTACAGTAACACTACAGCTAACTTGTAAGCCTTTTGCTTTAGCTTCTTTAATTAATTCAACTGATTTTGCCGTAGAAATTGTCGGAATATGCAATTTTCCTCCGGTATATTCTAGTAAAAATAAATTTCGGGCCACTTGCAATTCTTCGGCTAAATTCGGAATTCCTTTTAAGCCTAATTTTGTAGACACGATTCCTTCATTGGCAACTCCGTTTCCTTTGATATTGGTATCTTGAGAATAAGCAATTACTAAACCATCAAAATCCTGTACGTATTGTAAAGCAATTTTTAACAGATTGGCGTTATCAAGACTTTTATTATAATCTCCAAATGCAACTGCTCCGGCTTTCTTCATATCGAATAATTCGGCCATGTCTTTTCCTTCGCTGGCTTTGGTTAACGCTCCAATTGGAAAAAGTTCTGTAGCAAAACCATTTGCTTTGTTTTTTACAAAATTTACCTGAGATTGATTGTCAATGACAGGGAAAGAGTTAGGTTGTAATGCTACTCCTGTAAATCCACTTTTTGCAGCAACATTTAACCCGTTAGCAATTGTTTCTCTGTCTTCGAAGCCTGGTTCTCCAAATGAAACACTACTGTCAAACCAACCTTGGGAAAGATGTAAATTATCAAATTTTACTTCGGTTGTATCCTCAATATCAAGAATTGAATTTCCTATTTTTTCGATTAAACCATCTGCAATTAAAAGATCAACAGTCTGGTTATGAAACGGACTTTTTGAATCGATAATTTTGGCGCTTCTGATGATTATTTTCATATGTAGATAAATTTATTTTTAAATTGAAATCGTATTTTCTAGCATTTTTAGTCATACAGTTTGTTATTTCGACAGAGGAGACTCGAGCGTTAGCGACTGGCGCAGCAAATCCCCGCAAGTAACTCCGTAACGGAAAGCCAATCTTTGTCGAGCTTCTCGCGGAGATTCCTCGTTCCTCGGAATGACAAACTAAAAGCAAAAAGAAAAACTCTGCGTTTTACTTTACAAATTTGATGATTGCCATTTCTAATGCTAAAAATAACAGTGCAAAGATAATAAACCATTTCCAAATTTGGCTGTCAGTTCGTTCAGTTTGTAAGGTGTTAAATATAGTCGAAATCGTATCGGCAGTTTTAAAATCTGAAACGATGTTTGTATTTACCTGACTTAAATCGCTTTCACTTCGTTTGTAATTGAAACTTAGGTTTTCAATCGATTCTTTTTTATCAAAAACAGTATAATTACCGGCCGTTTCAGGAAAGTCGTTGAAGGTTAATTTCACCTTATTATTTAATATCTGTTGAATAGGAATAAAAGAATCCTCGTTTCCTTTTACTTCCAAAATAGCATCTTTGGTCAATAAGACATCTACAAAATAAGGTTGATTATTACCAATGGTCAATGCATTTACACCTGTTTTTTGATTGTTCTGTCCCATTTTATAAAAAAGAGGCACAATCAAAGGCGATTGCTGGAAGTTTGAATTCTCTGAATTTATTGGTGCCGAAAAAATAGTAATTCCTGAAACTGGATTTTGAATTGCCGTTACAAATACACTTTGATCTTCATATGCTAAAACCGCCGGATACGGACTTGAAATAGCGAACGAGTTATTTGTTTTTGGATACTGAAAATTGGTGATTTTATTCTCGAAAACGCCAGAAAATAAGGGATGATCAAAATTGATTTTCGTAATTAATTTACTTTTGGCCTCCAGATTTCCAAACTGAACTTTTCCAAAATTTCCTAAAAAAGAATTCAAATTAGAAACTGAAGTTTTTTCAGAAGGAATTATAACCAAATTTCCGCCTTTTGATACAAATGCTTTTAAAGTAGTTTGTAGTGCCTGCGGAACTTCAATTAGTTCATTTAGAATAATAGTATTTTGTTCTTCAAGACTATTATAATCTAAATTGTTTAGGGAGTAATTATTGTATTTAAATTCGGCTGAAGTATAGATTCGGGATAGGAAATTGCTTTTTTCAGGCTCTCCAATACTAATTACGTTTGTTTTTTTAGCTTTTGAAATACTAAAATAAAGTTTGTTGTCGTAAGTTAGTCCGTTATCTTCAATGCTTACATAGCCGTGAAAAGCTTCTTTGGGAATTGTAAAGTTGATTTCTTTTTTCTTCTTATCAAAATTAATAATGGTTTTGGCAATCAGCTTATTTTGATTGTATAATGCCATCGAAACAGGTTTAAAATCATCACCATAAGCCGATAGAGTAATTCCGATCTGATAAAAATTTTCTAATGTTTGAGTAATAAAAACACTGTCAATAGATACATTGTTTTTTTGTTCTGCTTCCGGAACTATAAAATAAGGTTTCTCTTCAGAATCGATATTTTTAACATCCTTTTCCGTTAAGCCAACAGCATCGGTAATAATGACAATATCTTTTTTATGTGCTGATTTGTGCGCCTTAATTTTTGCCATTATAGAAGAAAGCTCGAAAGCTGCGGCACTGTAGCTTAAATTCTGTAAAGCACTTTTTGAAGATTTTATATCGGTATTCCAGAAATTTTCGGTGTTGGTTAATAAGGAAAACGATGTATTTTCAGGTGTATTTTCAAGTAATTCCTGAACGGCACGTTTTAATAATTCCCCTTTCTTGCCTTTAGCCTGCATACTGAATGAATTATCCAGAACGATATACATTTCGTTGGTCGCATTTTTGCTGTCTTTGGCTTCAAAAAAGGGCTGAGCAAAGGCGAGAATGACACAAGTGAGTAATAATAACCGGGTTGCCAGTAATAATCTTTTTTTGATTTTCGAACTCTTACGCGTCTGAACGGCAAGTTCTTTTAAGAATTTTACGTTTGTAAAATAAGAAGTTTTAAAACGTCGTAATTGAAACAAATGCACCAAAATTGGAACAATCAATAAAAACAGAAAGTATAAAATTTCGGGGTGTTTAAAATGCATTCTGGCTTCGATTTACTTCACTACTTTTTGTAGATACTGGTCAAAAATACAAATTTTTAGTTAAACCATATAAGTAATATAAGAGATTATAAGCATGCTGAAAATTTAAATGGAATTATGTTACTCTTATGGTTTCAAAGATTAAAAGTGAATTGGAAAAATGTAACTTTTCATAATTCATTTGTAACAACAAATGTAATTTCTATTGATATTATTGAGTATTTTAGCATATTCAAAAAACCACAGAAAACTATGAAGGGATTATATATGCTGCTTTTTTCAGCGTTAGCTTTTACAACTCAGGCTCAGAATAAATTTAATTTATTGATTGGGACCTATACTAATACTTGCCAGAGCAACGGAATCTATGTTTATGAATTCGATGCGGCTTCAGGTGAATTTAAATTTAAAAATTCTTCAGAAGGTGTTATCAGTCCGAGTTATTTATCGGTTTCAGCAGATAATAAATTTATTTATGCCGTAAACGAAAATGGAGATCAAAGTGCGGTTAGCGCTTTTGGATATAACGCAAAATCAGGAAAAGTTACTTTTTTAAATACCAATAAAGCATTAGGAGCCGACCCTTGTCATTTAATAAATGACGATAAAAACGTTATTGTGGCCAATTATTCTGGCGGTAATATTGTGGTTTTTAAGAAACAGGTAAATGGAAGTGTTACTACAGTACAACAAGTAATTCAGCATGAAGGTAAGGGGGTAAATCCGGCTCGTCAGGAAAAAGCACACGTACATATGGTCGTTTTTTCTCCGGATAAAAAATTCGTATTGTCTAATGATTTAGGTTTAGATAAAGTGTTTATTTATAAATACAATCCGAATTCTAAAAATGAAATACTGACATTAAAAGGAACTGTTGACGTAAAACCAGGAAGCGGGCCAAGGCATTTGACGTTTAGCAAAGACGGTAAATTTGTATATCTAGTTCAGGAATTGGATGCAACGCTGACAACTTTTAGCTATGATAAAAGCGGAAACTTAAAAAAACTTGCCGAAACTAGTATACTGGCAAAAGATTTTAAAGGTGGTACAGGAGCAGCTGCGATCAAAATTTCGCCTGATGGAAAGTTTTTATATGTAACCGACAGAGTAGATGCCAATAATATCACAGTTTATAAAATTCTTAAGGACGGAAAAATTGAATTGGTAGAACAGCAAAGTACTTTAGGAAAAGGCCCAAGAGATTTTGCTATTGATCCAACAGGAAATTATCTTTTAGTAGGACATCAATACACTAATAATATTGTAATTTTCAAAAGAGATAAAACTACCGGAAAACTTACAGATACTGGAAAAAGAATCGAGTTATGTTCACCAGTTGGGCTGGTGTTTACTAAAATATAATTGAAAGGTTCAGAGGCTCAGAGCAACAAAGGTTCAGAGGCTTGAAAATGAAAAGGCTCAAAGAAGTAGAATTAACTTTTACTTCTTTGAGCCTTTTGTATATTTTTACTTTGAACCTTTGTTCCTTAAAAAGATCTATTTATCTTTATCTTTTCTCTTCTTATCTCTCGTTTTCAACATATTTCGATTGACAGATCCGTGTGTTTTCTTTTTTGTTTTAGAAGGTCCTCCTAAGTTAACTTTTTTATTCTTTTTATCTTTTTCATGAAAAGCACCATCACCTTTTAGTGTTTGTTTTTTCATTAAAAACTTAATTGGTTGTCGGTCTTTTTCAGGCTCGATTAATTTTGCTGAAATTTCAACTTCTACTGGAAACGCAGCGATTTCAAGCTCCTGATTCATTAAAACTTCCACTTCCACTTTAAATTCTTCTTCACGAGGCGTAATAAAACTTATTGCAGTTCCCGTAGCATCGGCACGACCTGTACGACCAATTCTGTGCATATACAATTCAGGAAATTCAGGAAGCTCAAAGTTGATAACATGTGAGATATTCGAAATATCCAAACCTCTCGCCATAATATCAGTAGTAATCAATCCACGAAGGTTTCCTTCCTGGAATTCAGCCATGGTGCTCAAACGGTAATTTTGAGATTTGTTGGAGTGAATTACACCAAACTGGCCTTCAAAATCTTCTTCGATACGCGTATGAAGCATATCTGAAATCTTTTTATTATTGACGAAAACCAAAACACGTTCCATGCTTTCGTTTGTTTCTAATAAATGTTTTAGCAAATTTACTTTTGTATTGAAATTCGGTACGTTGTATGTAATTTGAGTAATATTTTCAAGCGGAGTTCCTGAAGCAGCAAGGGTAACTTCTTCCGGAAAATCAAAAAAGTCATTCAAAACAGCATCAACTTCATCTGTCATTGTTGCAGAGAAAAGAATGTTTTGACGTTTGGTTTTCATCATTGCCAAAAGCGCCGTCAACTGTGTACGGAAACCTAAATTTAGCATTTCATCAAACTCATCAATAACTAATTTTTGAGTTTCATCAAAACGAACAACTGCATCCAAAGCCAAATCCATCATTCTACCTGGTGTTCCAACTAAAACGTCAACACCTTCGTAAACGGCTTTTTTTTGTGTATTGATATTTACACCACCAAAAATACCAAGCGTTTTAACCGACATGTATTTGGTTAATTTCTCGATTTCATCTACAACCTGAACTACCAATTCGCGGGTTGGAACCAGAATTACAATTTTAGGTGTATTGGTTGGAGTAAATTTGTATAATTTTAAAAGAGGCAATAAATAAGCAAATGTTTTACCGGTACCGGTTTGTGCAATTCCCATCATATCTCGTCCAGACATAATCACAGAGAAAGATTTTTCCTGAATAGGAGTAGGCGTAACAAAGCCTAATTCGTCGATTGCTTTTTGTACTGATTTTGGAAGATTGAATTTTTCGAAAGTGCTCATTTGCATTAAATTTTGTGCAAAGATAGCTATAAATAGCTGAAAAATTGATGTTTCTTAGAAATTACGATTGTTTAGGGTATTCGTATTTCTCAAAATTAGACTTTAAATTACTATAAAAATCGTTTTATTCGCAATAAAAGCTCGTTTGGATTAAATGGTTTTGCAATAAAATCATCAACACCCAGTTCAAAGGCTTCTTCAACAGTACTTTCTTCCTCGCCAAGTGAAGAAAGTGCAATCACGCGAATATCTTTGAAATTTTGTTTGATGGCATTAATAATTTGTAATCCTGATTTAAGCGGAATTATTATAGTAGTAATCACTAAATCGGGAATAATAGTCGGAATTCGTTCTAAAGCATTGACACCATCTTTTGCAATGCTTACCTTATAACCTTCTTTTTTTAGAATAAATTTTAGAATTTCGATAGTCATTTCATCATTATCGATGATTAGAATTTTCTTTTCGCTGTTATTCATTTGCTGGCTTTTATTTTTTATACAACTCTATTTCATCCATCATTAGCGTAGGTTTCTTGTTTTTTCGCTTTCTCCAGCCGGGTAATTCTGTTTGGGGTTTAATCACTATTTTGATTTTGATAAAACTACTAAATTTTTGATTTACAAGTTCCCATGATTTTGTTGTAATTTGATCATTTTCAGTTAAATTATCACAAGTTTTTTCTTCTAGAAGTGTCCATTTTTGATTTTCATAACCATAAATTAGTATTTTTTTTGGTGCAAAAATCCAATGCCTCTGATCATCAAGAAAGTTTAATTTTAGAGTATTAAAATCCAGTTTTTTTGTTTCGATTTCAAGTGAAGGTTCTGTTCCATACCAGCCAATCCAGTTGATATTGAAGTCTTTATAACCTTTATTTCCATCAACTAAACCAGCACTTCCTTTTCCTTTAAAATCATCTGATGGTGGTGTTATAAAATTTACTTTTAAATCTTCGCCCAGATGAGTTGCAGTGTTTTTGCAAATTTCCAGCCATTCTTTGTAATAGTTATCTGGTGAAAGGCCACCTTCGCTCAATTCATAAATTCCAAATTCATTGCAGGATTTTGTGAATTTTAAAACTCTTTCTGTCAATCCTTTTTTTACTTCTTTTTCGCCTTTATTATTTACGATAAACATTCCATGTTGGTTTTTACCGTAAAATTTCGATTGTTCAAAATAAACATATTCTAAAGCCAAACGCAGCTTTTGAATTCTTAGATTTAAAGTTTTATCATCTTCAACCGCAGCTGCTGCTTTTTCCAGTAATTTATCATATTGATCCATCGCTTCCGGAGTCAAAAAAGTGTTTCTGGCCTGCACAGGACCAGAATAAATATCTAAATAGGTGTTACTTTTATTCTGATTTTCCGTTAAAAGAGTCAAATAGTTCCCAACAAAAGGAGCTGCTTTTCCATAAAAGCCTCTTAAGAAATCTGCCGTTACAGCTTTTATATCAATTTCCGTATCCCACAGTAATTTAGCCAAAAGATATTGCCTTAATTCTGAAAAATCTCCAGGAACATCAGCATAACCCTGAGTAAATATGCCTTTTACTTTATTCTTTTTAAAGAGTTTATAATTGCTTTGAAAAGGTTCGAAATTAGGAAAGGGCGACATATAATTAGAAAACTGAACAGTATAGTCCCAAAGGAATAAATGCGGAGATGTAACACTCCAGTTCTCCAGTGTTTTTACAAATGAAGGAGAGTTTTGAGCATTAATTGCTTTTCCTCGATTCAATTCAATCGGACAGAAAATGGTATAAATATTCGGCTCAATTTTTAAGTTTACTGGTGGTTTTAAAGTATGTAAATAGGCGAGTGTACTAATTTTTGTTTTTGGAAAATGTTTGGCAACTTTATTTAAGAAATAATAAAATGAGCCCTGAGGACCACCATATTTTTCATTCAATTTTCTACATTCAGTACATTCACAATAAACAACATCATCATTTTGGCTGACCGAATAAAATTGTGCGTTGGGTGTATCAGCAATTATTTTGGTCATTTTTTTCTCTATCAAATCCACTACAGTGTCATTTGTCATGCACAAAGATTCTCCGTTTCTTTTTCCTTCGTATAAAGCAAAAAGTTTCGGATTGCTTTTAAAATATTCTTTTGGCTGAACCAAAACATTAAAGGAGTGCCCCCAAATACCAAAATCATCTACTTGCCAATCGAGCTTGTGCCATTCTCTAAAAGCTTCATCGTAGCAATCAGGATAAAAAAGTGCTCTGTAATCGAAGGCTGGCTGATAGGTTTTTTTGGTGTTTTTTAAAAAGGTAAACTGTTCAACTTTTGGAATATAGGTTTCTGTGGAAGTAAATTTTCTGAATTCCCAAATTTCCAGTAAAGTATAAACGGCATAACGAAGATATTTTGGATTTTGAGCAATTAAATAAATTGATTTTGAATCGCTTTTAATTATAAATTCATTTGGTTTTAGTTTTTCCTGATCTGAAACTTCTAAAACAATTTCAGATAAATCTTCATGCCTTTTCTCATTGATATTGTCAAATTGTTTTGAAAAAGCTATGTCAAGATATTTTTTTAATAACAAGGATGCGCTCTGAGTATCGTCAGATTTTGAAATAATACTATTTTTATTGGATATAATTATTTCAGATTGTGCCATCATTGTAAAAGTAAATAAGAAAAAAAAGATCTGGGGAACATAAGTAAGGTGCTTTTTTTTCATAATGTTTTAAAATTTATATTGCATTAAAAATGCAAAATCGAGTTCTCTTTGAAATTTATTTGCTTCATATTCCTGTTCATTGTTTGTGATGAGAACTCCAAAAATATAATGGCTTTTTACCAATCTAAAAAAACCGACACTTAAACGATAGGAACGCAAAGACATTCTCGCTTCATATTCTGCAGCTCTGGTTCGATCGTCTGGCGAAGTTCCGTAACCCGCAATTAGCGTAGCATAATCATATTTTGTTTTATAATAATATCTTGAAGTTACAGTAAATGAAGTCCCATCTTTCTGAATGTAAGATCTTAAGTTTACCCAAAAAGAGCCTAAATATTTTCCGACACCAATATTTAACGTTTTTAAATCACTATTATCCTGCATTATAAGGTAGCGTGCTCCCAAATCGGCTTCCCAACCTTTGTTAAAGGTATGAAAATAAGAATAACCAAACCTCCATTCCGGGAAAGCATCATCCTGACTGTAGGCAAAATCAATATAATGATAGTTGCTTTTTTTAGCAAAAAGGTAAGATTCCGCTTCAAACTGAAGACCACTGGACATAACGGCATTTGAAGATAATCTTCGGGCATAGTTAACCCGGCCAATCAAACTTCCCCAGGAACGCTGCCTTACATAGTCGGCACTTACAAAATGCCAGGGGCCAACTCCGCTACGATCAATAGTTGTTACATTATAATACGCACCAACTCTGTCAAAGTTTATTTTAGAATACAAATCATATAATAGTTGTTCAATTTGAGGATCATTAGGGAATTTTGCCCGAATCGATTTTAAGTATTTTTCTTCATTTAGGGTGTCGTTTTGCAAGGAATAAATAGCGATTCTTTTAAGTCTCAGAGTTTTATTGTCCGGATATAACTCAATGGCTTTGTTTACCAAAATTAAACCTTCATCATGTTTTTTTTCTTCGATATCTAAATTAACTAAATAAAGAAAGGCATCTTCATAAACAGGATTTCTGTCAATAACATAATTATAGTAATATCGGGCACTGTCTTTTACTTTAGTCAAATCATAATTTCGACCTAAAACCAAATGAAAATCAAGGTAATCAGGAGCCAGTTTTTTTCCTAACAAAGCCCTTTGAATGTTTAACTTGTAATTCGGGTGGCTGGTTTTCATATCGGTAACAATAACGGTCAAAAGACTATCGGTGTCTATTTTTTTCTGTGCATTTATATTTTGATTAAAAAATAAAAACAAACAAAAGAATAGTCTGGCTATTGGTATAGTTTTACTTTTCATTTTCAAATTATTTTTTGACGGGTTTTTCATAACCTTTACGAACCATTACACCCCATTTTTGTTCTTTATTAGAAAAGAAATGCCAATAGCCTTTTAATGAAGCGTAAACATTAATCGGATGATAGGCAATAGGTTCAATAATTGCCATTCCAATCAGCAGTAACAATTCTTTATAATTGGCGTAACTTTTATATAGTACTTCATCAATCAATATGGATACTATTGTTATCGAAAGATAAAACAGATAAATTAATGTAGTAATTAATAGGAGATACTGATAATCTATAAGACCAAAAATAAAACTGTAGATTAAGGTTAAGATGCCTAGAAATTCGATTATTGGAACTAAGAATTCAAAAGTGAAAAAAAAGGGCAAAACCAGAAAAGCTGTTCGTCCGTATTTCGGATTTAAAAACATATTTCGATGTAAATATAACGTTTGTATCAATCCTCTGGCCCAGCGAATTCGTTGTCTTAGAAACACTTGTCTTGTACTCGGGACTTCTGTCCAGCAAAGCGATTCAGGAATATATTTAATTAAAAATTTCTCATTAGTATCATGCATGTATTTTCTCATTCTAGTTATGAGCTCCATATCTTCACCCAAAGACTGATGCCAATAACCTCCGGCTTTTACGACAATATCTTTGTCGAACATACCTAATCCGCCGGAAACTAGCAGCAAACCATTTATTTTACTCCATGCCATTCGCCCAAACAGAAAAGAACGAACATATTCTAATTCCTGAAAACAAGGGTACCATTCTGTTGGAAAATGAACTTTGAATAAAAAACCTTCTTTTACTTCACATGAATTCGAAATCCTGATTCCTGCACCAGTTGCAATAACACGCGTTTCATTTTCCATGAATGGTTTTGCTAATTTTAGAATTGTATCACTTTTTAGAATACAATCGACATCAGTACATAAAAATAACGGATATTGTGAGGTGTTTATTCCTGCATTAGAGGCGTCAGCTTTGCTTTTTCCGTTTACTTTGTCGACAACTAACAACTTTGAATATACAGGGTTTTTTGATTTATAATGTCCTCTTACGGGTTGGGTTACAATTTTTTCCTGGTAATAAAAATCAATTTTAACCAAATCAAATTCGGTTATTAATTTCTCTAATGTATCATCTGTACTGCCATCATTTACAATGATAATTTCGAATTTAGGATACGTTAAGGAAAGTAGTGATTTTACATTATATACAATATTAACTCCCTCATTAAAGGCTGGTGCAACAACCGATACACCCCAGATATGGTTAGAACGAAGAAGAACCTCTTCTTCTAAATATTTTTGTTCTTTTAAATGTTTAATAATGGCCCAGTAGGACAATATTGCCAAAAAAATATAAAACAGAATGTAGCTGAGGGAAAAAGTGGCTACAAAAATATCATAAAAACGAACTAGATAAGCTAAAAATTCATGTATCATAATTCTAACTGTCTAGTGTGATTAATCATTTTTTGTGTGTCGGCATCCTTATTTCCTAAAAAGTCTAAACCAATTGCATCTAAATTATTTAAGGAGCAAACCATTTTCAATTTAATATCTTTTATTTCTTGTTTCGGGATTTCGTTTTTTAAAAAAGCTATTGTTTTTTCAGATCCTATAACACCAAGAGCTTCCAGTATTTCCAATTGAATTTCTAAAGATTCGTTGTAAAACAATGATAATAAATCGTCTTCGGCTTCTTCTAAAAAAAGATCCTGAATAGCCGTAATTACATCTATTTTTAAAGCTTTATTTTCATGGTGTAGCAATTTTATTATTTCGGCTGATTTATTTGTATAATTATAAAAAACCATCGCCATTACGGCTAATTTTAAAACCATTGGATCTTCCGACTGAATCCAAAGGTCCAGATTTTTCGGCTGTGGAATTTTTTCTTTATGTAAAACGTCCATTACTTTTATTGTAGCAATGATTGAACGTTTGATAGGAACTTTGCCAACTGCTTTCCAATCGCCTTTTGAAAGAGCCAAATAAGCAACATTTACATTAGAACGAATAACTTTGTTGGGATGAAATAAATATTTTTTTAAAAGCGAGATTCCCGGTTTATAACCTAAAGCCTGAAAATGACGAATTCCTTCGTATTTTTTATATTTTCTAAAGTCCCGAATTAAACTGGCAGAATAATGGTTTAGATCTAATGCTTTATAAATTGTAAGAATGTTTTTAGCTGTTTTGCCTTTCAGATTATTTTTTATTTTGATGAGATCCTCAACGAGTATCTCTTTGCACCATGTTTTATGAATTGGAATCTCAGATTTAAATTGGGCAATTTTAGATTTCAGCGTATTTTTGTCGTCTTTTGATAATGCGATTTCAGTTAAAAAGCGTTGCGATTTTTGTATGATATGATATCGGTAAGGTAAATTATATTGGTAATAAATTCTATTCAATAATAGAACAACAACCAAAACTAAAGCGAAAACTAGAAAAAACGGAATTACATAGTAATGTTTTATGTTGTGGATAACGTGTTCCATACAAATGGCTTTTATATCGTAATATTACGAAAAAAAAGCGAGTAATCACAATAATTAAGGCTTGATTTTCAGGCTAGAAGCCTTCGAATACACCTAATCCAAAAAGTGCAAAATCGTATTTAACAGGATCTTCTGAATCCATTTCACGAAGTTTAAAATCCAATTCGGCTAAAGCTTTTCCGTCATTCTGTTTTCGGGTAAGAATGCCTAATTTTCGTGCTACATTTCCGGAATGAACATCTAACGGACAAGATAGGGAAGCTGGAGAAATGGTTTTCCAAATCCCTAAATCGACACCCTTTGTATCCTGACGAACCATCCAGCGTAAATACATGTTGATTCTTTTTGCTGCCGAATTGTTTAGCGGATCTGAGATGTGTTTTTGTGTTCTGGGTAGATGCTCTATTTCGAAGAATATTTTTTTGAACTCGTGTATGCTTTTCTGTAAACTGTTTTCTTCTTGGTTTTTAGCAAATACGGCTTCTAAACCATTATGATTTTTGTAAATATGCTGTAATCCTTTTATAAAACCGCCAAAGTCTTTTCCGTTGAAAGTTCTGTGAACAAAGCTTTCCAGTCTTTCTAGATCTTCCTCAGAATGTGACATGATAAAATCATAAGGTGTGTTGCCCATTAATTCCATCATTTGATGGGAATTTTTAATGATCATTTTACGGTTTCCCCAGGCAATTGTGGCACTCAGGAAACCTGCAATTTCGATATCTTCTTTTTGCGTAAATAAATGCGGAATTTGTACAGGATCGCTCTCAATAAAATCCTGATTGTTGTATTGAATGACTTTTTCGTCGAGAAATTCTTTAAGTTCTTTTTGATTCATTTGAAATGAAAGTTCTTGTTATTCAACTGCCTTAGCCCTGATGGGAGCGGTATCCTTTTTCTGGCTTCTTTAGCCAGGAAAAGATACAAGTGGACAGCAGGAATAGCTCCTAATTACTAATCTGTCCGTCGACCATTATCAATTTCCTATCAGCCATATTAGCCAATTCTTCATTATGTGTAACAATAACAAATGTTTGCCCAAACTCATCGCGAAGCTGGAAGAACAACTGATGAAGATTTTCGGCAGAATGGGTATCTAAATTTCCTGAAGGTTCATCGGCAAAAATGACATCTGGTTTATTAATTAAAGCTCTCGCCACGGCAACACGCTGTTGTTCTCCACCTGAGAGCTCATTGGGTTTATGATTAATACGGTGTGACAGGCCTAAAAAAGTCAATAATTTTTCGGCTTCTGCCAGTGTTTCAGATGGTTTTTTACCAGCAATATAAGCTGGAATACACACGTTTTCTAAGGCTGTAAATTCAGGTAAAAGTTGGTGAAACTGAAAAATGAAACCTAAATTTAAATTTCTGAATTTCGATAATGTTTTGTCATTCAGCCCCAAAATATTTTCACCATTAATGGTTAATGAAGTTTCGGTTGCTGCTTTTGAAGGTTTGTCTAAAGTTCCTAAGATTTGTAATAAAGTCGTTTTTCCGGCCCCTGAAGCGCCAACGATAGAAACAATTTCTCCTTTTTTAATATGCAAATCAACTCCTTTTAAAACCTCAAGCTGATCGTAGAATTTATGTATGTTTTTTGCGTGTATCATTTTTGAAACTGTTTCCACAAAGAAACAAAGATTATGGTTAGGAATCAAATTACAATTTCTTAAAACCAATAAAATAAATTCCAAATTTAAAAGAAGATCCAATTTCAATTTTTAAAAATGTAAAATTTAAAATCGGTATATTTATTGGTATGGGAATTAAGCAATAATTTTACTCTAAGAAATAAGTTTAGTTAAATGAATTCTTTATAAATTCGAATAATCTCTAAATAGAATAACATGCAGGATTTAGAAGTAACAAGCGATGACAGAACCAGAAAATTACTTTTGGGTTTGCTTTTGGACGGAATTGGAATGATTTCGTTTACAATTCCTTTTTTGGGAGAGTTCTCAGATGTAGTTTGGGCACCAATTGCAGCTTTTATAATGACCAGAATGTATAAGGGAAGAGTAGGGAAAGTGGCTAGTGTTTTGACTTTTGTGGAAGAAATAATGCCGTTTACAGATGTGATTCCATCGTTTACACTAACGTGGATTTATACCTACTATTTTCAGAAAAGAAATGATGAAATTTAGTTTTTGAAGAGAAAACCTAATCCCATATTCTTAAGCATTTTCTTTTCGAAGTTCCAAAAGAAGCGAAATTGGCCAAAAACGGTTCCAATAGCGACCAGTAAAACCTGATAAATAGGGAAGATAATCAACAAGCGAATTAAAGTAAACCAACCGCCAAAATCTTCTTTGGTGATACCTAACCAAACGCAAAAAGGCTTAGACAACCATGCAGATGCCGATCCTGTGATGGCAAAAACGATAAGTATAATTATGGCTTGTAGATTGGAGGTAATGCCCCAACGTTTCTTTAATTTATCCATGCTTTATTTAAAACAATTACAAATATAACAACATTATCTTATTGGGACATACCCGCCAAGCTTTTGTTTGTAAGTATTTTGAAAATAAATCATATAGTTATAGATCAGGTAATTTACTTCGTAACCATAATGAATTTGAGGTTGATAATCGATTGACATTTCATATAAATTTGGATTATATCGTTGTGGTTGTAATACGCGACTATTCCATTCTGTTACATATAAATAATTCTTGTTTTCAAGATAAGAGAGGGAATAATAGTTTCTGGGTTGTGCCATAGACGCCAGCCAATAACTAAAACCGTTATCTATAATAATTACTTCATACTCCAATGAATCATTTGCAATTCGGACAGTATCATTTACCTCAGGATGTTGTTTAGGTTTAGCTACAGTAACTGCATTATTTTTTGAAGCTGTAGAACATGCGATTATGGTAAAAATTATGATAAGTATGTAGATTATCTTTTTCATGACCCATTTTTTGAACCTTAAATTTACGAATAAATTTTGAAAAAGGGACTAAGGTTATAAGATTCTAAGTTGCTAAGATTTTTTTAAGACATAAAAAAAAGCTGTTAGAAACAGCTTTATATTTATAAAGTTGAGAAAACTCAGAACCTTAGTATCTCAGTATCTTAGAACCTCCCTTGCTTATTTACTTCCAAAGATTTTCCCAATAAAACCAGCTATACCACCTTTAGTTTTAGCAACAACCATAACATCTGCTACATCCAGTTTTCCATCAGCGTTTTGATCTAAACCAAATTGAGTTCCGTATTTAGAGATTGTATCCATTATGCTTGAAGCTTGTCCGCTGTTTCCCGAAATGGAACTGATTATATCTGAAATGTTAAAACTGCTATCGTTAGGGTCTTTTGCTTTATTTATTAACGAACCCAATATCTGAGGAATCATGCTTGCTGCAACACCAGAAGAAGCTTCACTGCTTAATCCAAATTTTTGACCAAGATTTCCACTTAATTGTTGCGTTAGTTGCTGCACAACCGGATTAGAACTGTCTATTGAAGATGTTCCGTTAAATAAACCTGCCAATTGTTCTGCACCGCCTTCTGAAGCAATTTTTTGCAATCCTGCAAATATCGAATTACTAGTCTCACCAATTACGGCTTCATTATGCTCATTTGGGACAGCAGTGTTGTTTACAACAGCATCGCCTCCGTATTGTTGTACTAATTGTGTTAATTGTTCAAACATGATTTAAAGAATTTAGATTAGATTTATAACTCAAATTTAATCAAAAAAAGAAAGGGATTTATTAAACAATGTTAATAAATCCCTTCTAAATGTTTTATTTTTAATTAATTAGCTCAACAAAGAAATAATTTGTGATGCTAATTCAGTACCAATTCTGTCTTGTGCTTCTCCCGTTGCAGCTCCAATATGAGGAGTCAATGAAATTTTAGTGTGCATTAAAATTGCCATTTCTGGTTTTGGTTCGCTTTCGAAAACGTCTAAACCTGCAAAAGCCACTTTTCCTGAATCTAAAGCTTTTACTAAAGCTACTTCATCAATAACACCTCCACGAGCACAGTTTACGATTCCAACACCATCTTTCATAATTGCCAGTTCTTTTTCTCCAATGATGTAACCATCCTGAGCAGGAACGTGCAATGTAATGAAGTCAGCTTCTTTAAACAAAGATTCTAAAGATTGAGAAACGATTGTTGTAGTGATAGATTGTCCGTCAAAGAATTCTACTTTAACATCAACTTGAGGAATAAAACTATCTGCAGCGATAACTTTCATACCTAAACCAAGCGCCATTTTCGCAGTAGCTTGCCCGATACGACCAATACCAACGATACCAAGCGTTTTTCCTCTTAATTCAGTTCCGTTTGCATACGCTTTTTTCAAACCATCAAAGTTTGAATCTCCTTCAAGAGGCATATTTCTGTTAGAATCATGTAAAAAACGAACACCAGAAAACAAGTGTCCAAAAACCAGTTCAGCAACAGATTCTGATGATGAAGCAGGTGTATTAATTACGTGAATTCCTTTGCTTTTAGCATAATCAACATCGATATTATCCATACCAACACCACCACGACCAATAATTTTAAGACCAGGACAAGCGTCGATAATATCTTTACGAACTTTAGTTGCGCTACGCACTAAAACTACGTCTACATTGTTTTCATTTACAAAATTAGCTACTTGTTCCTGAGCTACTTTTGTAGTTATAACTTCAAATCCACCTTTTTCTAAAGCCAGAATTCCACTTTTAGAAATTCCATCATTCGCTAATACTTTCATTTTAGTTTATGTGTTTATTTGGTTAATCGTTTAATCGTTAAGATTAGAAGATTAAGATATATATAATTTTTTCTTTTTTGATTTAGGAGCTAATCCCGCTATCCGTTCCAATCTTTTATGTTTTGAAAAAAAAACATAAAAGGATTTCCACTTCTATCGGGGCTAGGGCTGTAGTATTCAATTCAAGTTTTCGGCACACTAATACTGAAAACTGAGACTGAGACTGAAAACTATACTTTAGACTCCAAAGCTTTCATTACATCAACTAAAACCTGAACACTTTCGATAGGCATAGCATTGTAAATAGAAGCTCTGTAACCACCAACAGAACGATGTCCTGGCAATCCTGAAATTCCTGCTTCTTTCCATAAAGCATCAAAAGTTGCAGTATGATCAGCATTGTTTAATAAGAAAGTAACGTTCATTTTAGAACGATCTTCAACTGCTGCAGCACCTTTGAATAATGGGTTTCTGTCAATTTCAGTATAAAGTAAATCTGCTTTTGCATCGTTTAATTTCTCAACAGCAGCAATTCCACCTTTTTCTTTGATCCATTGTAATGTCAATAGCGAAACGTACACAGCAAAAACAGGAGGAGTATTGTACATACTTTCTGCTTTGATATGTTTAGCGTAGTCTAACATACTTGGAATAGTTCTTCCACTTTTCTCTAAAATTTCTTCTTTAACGACTACTAAAGTAGTTCCTGCAGGTCCCATATTTTTTTGAGCTCCGGCATAGATTAAATCGAATTTAGAAAAATCTAAATTGCGGGAAAAAATATCAGAACTCATGTCACAAATAACAGGCACACTAGTTGCCGGGAATTCTTTCATTTGAGTTCCAAAAATGGTATTGTTACTTGTACAGTGAAAATAATCAGCATCACTTGGTATCGTGTATCCTTTTGGAATATGGTTGTAATTTTCGTCTTTTGAAGAAGCTACTACTACAGTTTCTCCAAAATTCTTAGCTTCTTTTATTGCAGCAGTCGCCCAGGTTCCTGAGTCTAAATAAGCTGCTTTTCCGTTCTCTTTCATCAAGTTGTACGGAGCCATTAAGAATGCGGTACTTGCACCACCTTGTAAAAATAAGGCTTGGTATCCTTTTCCTTCAAGTCCTAATAACTCTAAGGCAAGGGAGCGAGCTTCATCCATAACAGCAACGAAATCTTTACTTCGGTGCGAAATTTCAAGGATTGATAATCCTGAATCATTAAAGTTTAAAACTGCTTTTGAAGCTTTCTCAAAAACTTCCTGAGGTAAAATACTCGGACCTGCGCTGTAGTTGTGTTTTTTCATGGTTGTTGTTAATAGTCGAAAATTTTAAAGATGCAAATTTCGGCAATAGGAGCTGAAAAAGCGATAAATTATTCGAAATAATTAAACATATTTTTACTTTGTTGTTAACAAAAACGTTATAGTATCTACGTTATCTGCATAATCCCACAATTGCGGATTTTGTGTTTGTCCGAATGGGATGCTATTTTGGATTAAATCATTGCTAACGATGCACTGAATTTGTTCAGAATCAGCTTTAAGACGTGCTTGCAAATCTTCGATATTTTCATAAAATTCATAAAAAACACTCGAAATAGGCGAGGCATAGCTCGAATCTTCTTTAATAGTCAAAAATCCATTATCCAATAATTTGAAATTACTCATTAAAAATACAGCTTTGTTGTAGTCGTAATTATTAGCATATTTCTCATAATGTATAACGTCCTGATATTTGAAAATTGCCTCAAAAAAAGCATCAAATGAATAGCCTTTCGGTACAAAAATCTTAGATACATTACGACATCCCAATCCAAAATAACGGAAAATATCTTCGCCTAAAGCTTCTAATTCCTCTTTGCTTTCTTTTCCGTTTAAAACAGCTGCCGAATTTCTGTTTTTTCTGATTATCGAAGGTTTGTCTTTAAAGTAATATTCAAAATAGCGTGCTGTATTATTGCTTCCTGTGGCAATTACGGTATCAAAATTTTCCAGTTTGCCTGCTACGAAAGTGATTTTATCTTTTAAATTTTCATCAACAGCAATTAAATATTTGGCCAAAAACGGCAGTAAATGCTGATCGTTTGAGGAAGTTTTAATTAAAGCTTTATTTCCTGTTATTAAAACCGATAAAAAATCATGAAAACCTACCAATGGAATATTTCCGGCTAAAATTAAAGCGACATTTTTTCCGTTTTCATTATTTTGAGAAAGCTCGGTGTGGTAGTTTGAAAGCCATTTGTCAAGCTTTTCTTCGGTCAAAGCATCGGCCCATGATTTTATTGCAAAATAAACCTGTTCAGGCGTATACCATCCATTATGAGATTGCGATAATTGTATCAGTTTTTCGAAATCATCAAAAAATAAATCGTTATGCAAGACATTCGATTCTTTAACTGTATCGTTTTCGGAAAATTGTTTTAGAAATTTTCCTAATTCAACAAAAACACTTTTTTTTGTTTCTAATGTCATAATGTTTGTTTATGAATAGTTTTGATTGTAATTTTGCACAAAAATAAGCTATATTAAGTTATAAGACAAAGCAGAATAAAATCTTCGCATTATTATTTCTGAACTTGTAACTTTTAACTCGTAACTAAGAAAAAAATGGCAATAATTATAACTGACGAATGCATCAATTGTGGGGCTTGTGAACCAGAGTGCCCAAATACAGCAATTTATGAAGGTGCTGATGATTGGAGATACAAAGATGGAACTAGTCTTAAAGGAAAAGTGATTTTACCTGACGGAACTGAAGTGGATGCAGAAGATGCTCAAACTCCAATTTCTGATGAAGTATATTACATTGTTCCTGGAAAATGTACGGAGTGTAAAGGTTTTCATGATGAACCTCAATGTGCTGCAGTATGTCCTGTTGATTGTTGCGTACCAGACGATAATCATGTTGAAGATGAAGAAACTTTGTTGAACAGACAAGCGTTTTTACACGGATAATAACTATTCTTAAAGTAAGATTTTGATATTTAAAAATCCTGAGCATAACACTCAGGATTTTTTTTATTTAATATAAGTTTTTTTTGATTTTTTTTAGGCAGTTTACTGTTACTTAATGATTTATTTTGTTAATTTGATGATAATATTTTAACAATTGCCTATGAGAGGATTACTACTATTATTAATTATTTTCGTTAACACTACTGTTATTGCGCAAAATGCAGAATATTCTATTGTTGTGAAAGACATTGAAACACAATTGCCTATAGAAAATGCAATAGTGTTTATCATGAAAACGAAACAAACATTAATAAGTAATCAGGAAGGCAAAGTAACTTTTATGCTCAATGGAGCTTCTAATCTTCAGGTCTCAGAAACCAATTACGAAAAAGTGACACTTCGTTGGGGACCTTTAAAGCCAGATATGTTTGTTGTTTACCTAAAAAATAACAACAACAAGCTGGAAGAAATTGTTGTTTCCAAAGAAAAACCTGAAAAAAATCTTCAAAAAATCGTTTCTAATTCAAGGGAAAAACTGGCCAATGAATACAGATTAAAAGTCTATGTAAGAGAGTTTTTTATGCTCGATAATAAATATTCCTATTATAATGACGGATTGGTGAATTTTCAATTTGAAGGAAACCAAAAGACATCAAGTACGACATTATTAGTGGAACAAAATAGATCTTACGGACTACTGGAAAATGATGTTAGTGCCGATTTAATGGGATATAATTTGAATAATATTATGGAGAATTATTCGAATTTGAAGTATTTCGATCCACTTCTGGATTCAAAAACAAAGAAAGAATATGAATTCACAACAAAGGGACATCCAAATAATAAAGATTATTATATAATGTCAGTTACACCTTTGGATAAATCTAAAAAAGCGCTTGATACTTTTGAAATTATTTATGATCCGTTAAAAAAGTTAATTGTAGAATTCAGTATTAGTATTGCACCAGGAAATCTTGCTCAAATTGAAGAACAAACAAAAGTGGGTTCAAAGAATGTTACCAGATCACAAGTAAAGGTAACGTACAGAATCGATGGTGAAGATTATTATTTACTAAGTTCAAATGAAGAAATTGCTTATGATTTAATTCTAAAAGATCAGGTCAAAAAAAATATTCAGGTTCGGAATAATTTTATTACAACCAATTTCAACAGGCAAAATTTTACTTATAAAGAAAGTGATGTGTTTAAAGAGAAAACGCTTTTTAATAAAACGAACAAAATCCTAACCAAATATTGGGATATATCTGGATTTACAGCCACAGATGAAGAAAAAGGAATTATAGATTCATTAGAGTTCAAACTGTAATTTTTAAAACAAATAGTAACAAAAAAAACCTGAGCAACGCTCAGGTTTTTTTGTTGTTTTAGAACACATAGAAGAATAGATTTGCGATCCGGAGAAAGCATTTCACTTTTAAAACTTAATTAGAACTATGCGAAATAAGTTCTTACTATACTAATTCGTTAAAAGAGAAGATCTACGTTTCTATGTGTTTAAAATTTTTATTAGAAATTAAATCCAAGTCTTGCATAATAATAAGCTCCGCTGAAACCCATTTGCACGGCATCCCAATAACCTCCAGCTTCCGTATTTCCTTGTTCATCTTGTTTTGTCGGATATACATTGAACAAGTTATTGCTTCCTATACTTAATTTCAGACTTTTGTTAATTCTGTATCCTAAAGTTAAATCAGTTACCAATCTTGCGTTGTAAACATCATCTTCATCTGCATAATCTACTAAAACTACTTTGCTAAAACGAGTAAAAGCAAGACCTGCATCAAATTTATTTTTAGAATAATTTAGGTTCAAGCCGAATTTACTATCTGGAGCTGAAGCCAGTAAGAATGCTTTTTCACGTTTTCCGAAGAAAGTATCAGCATCCAAATCTCCATTTTTTACCTTATCAATTTTCATGTCGTTAATGTTTCCAACTAAAGTTGCTCCGATATTTCCAAAATCATATGATTTTTTCCATGAAAAAACTAAATCTAAACCATGTGTGCTTGTATCTACTCCATTAGCAAAAAATTGCGCTTCAGAAACGCCAAGGTTTAAAGGTTCTGCATCAAAATATCCGGTAAGAACGATACGATCTTTTACCTTAATGTAATAACCATCAACTGTTGCAGTAAAATCTCCAAAAGTTCCTGTAAATCCTAAAGATGCATTTACGGCTTTTTCTTCGTTTAGTTTTTCAATTCCAAACGCTTGTGTTACAGGACTGTTGTTTGGAGCCAAAAGCACTTCGGTTGCACCACTGGCATTAAAGTTAGTGAAACGTAAATTATAATAAATTTGAGCTAATGAAGGGGCACGGAATCCTGTACTGATAGATCCTCTCATATTAATATGATCGCTTAGTTTAAGCCTTGAAGCTAATTTCCCGTTTATGGTACTTCCAAAATCACTGTAGTTCTCAAAACGAACTGCACCGGTTACCATAAAACCTTCCGTAATATCTAATTCAGCATCAGTATACAAAGAGAAGTTTGTACGACTTTCATTGACCTCATTTGCAGGGCTATATCCTGGAAAACCCTGAGAACTTCCTGGCCTTGGAATAGTTGGTGAAGAAGTAGGATCTGTAGGGTCATAGTCTGGATTAGGAACTGTAGGAGCGCTTTGAGTTGTTGGGTCGGTAATTGGCACTCCATTCGTGTCATAAGTTGTATAAGAACCTTCTTCACCAGCAAAAATTTCAAATTTTTCTACTCTGAATTCTGTTCCAAAAGCGATATTGAAACCGCTCATTACATCATCATAGTTTTTAGAAATATCAAAATTAGTTGTATTTTGAAGTAAACTGTGTCCTCCTGCGTCAAATTCATGCGGAGATTTGTCTTCAAGTGAAGCATTTATTGTTCCTTCTATATTATAGTGAAACTTATTCTTTCCGAAAGTATTACTTAAATCCATTTTCCAGCCACCTGAAGTTTCAGTTCTAATTCCGGCAGCAATTGAATTATCATTAATTTTTGAAGTAATTCTTGGAGTATATCCTCCAGGATATACAGATTCTACAACTCTTTCACCATCATTTCTGGTAAAAGCATAAGCATCTGTATTTCTTAAACTGCTGCCTCCAAAAGCATAAAGTTCTGTTTTGTCAGCTAATGGAATGGCAAGATTTCCAAAGAAATTCACACCATTAATTTGTGCATCACCAAAACCTTTTCTAAAATCATAACTTGGTCTTAATGTTTTTTCTTTATTAATAAATTCACCGGTAAAATTGGCATAGCCACCTTTGCTGCCAAGTGAAACTCCATAATTGGCAGCCACTTTTATAGATTGTCCATCAAAAGATTTATCTTTTCCATAAGAGTTTCCGTTTCCTTTTTGGTCTAATCTAAATCCGTCAGTATTTGGCGTTCCCGGTAAAAAATCTCCTTTTGCATTGGTATTAAAAAGACCATACGTTACAGAACCAGTTAGTTCGTTTACATTGTCATTGGTGACAATATTAATAACTCCCGCAATAGCATCAGAACCATATTGCGCTGCTGCACCATCTCTTAAAATCTCAATTCTTTTAATAGAAGAAGCTGGAATAGCATTTAAATCTGTTCCAGTATTTCCACGTCCACGTGTTCCAAATAAATTGATTAGGGAGGATTGATGTCTTCTTTTTCCGTTGATCAAAACTAAAGTCTGATCAGGTCCCATTCCTCTTAAGGAAGCAGGATCAACGTGGTCAGCTCCGTCAGAACCAGATTGTTTGTTGGCATTAAACGATGGGGCAACATATTGTAAAAGTTCGTTGATTTCTAATTTTCCACTTTGGGTTGTAACATCTTTTACATTTATAACATCAATAGGAACAGCCGAATTTACTACAGTTCTTTTTGTATTTCTTGAGCCGACAACCACAACATCATTTAAAATTTGGCCACCGCTCTCGTCTAAAGTAATAGTTAAATTGCTGCTTGAGGCTGATTTTTCAACTGTACTATAACCTACATAACTAAAAATTAGTGTAGCGCCTTCTTTAACTTTAATAATAAAACCACCTTCATAATCAGTAGAAACGCCATTGTTTGTTCCCTTTTCGACAATATTAACACCAGGTAAAGCGGTGCCTGTCTTATCTTTTACGGTACCTTTGATCTCTTTTTGGGCAAAAAGAAATGCCGTATTTAGTAGAAATAATAATAATACAATCTTTTTCATGGTTTGGTTTAATTTTGGTTTATTGTTTGTTTGTTATTTGATAAAAGTAGTATTTTTTAACAAAAACTTAATAAAAAGTTTAATTTTTTTATGTTGAATACTTTAAAATACATTAATCGTCATTTTTAGTTCAGTTACGAGCTATTAAATCTTATATTTGCAAAATTTTAAAGCCAAAAAATATCATTTTGGCAGAAACAAAAAATCAATAAATAGAATTATAAACCATTAAAAGTGACTTCTATAATAATATGGTAGAAGCATTAATGGAAAAACCTGAGTAACTCAGGAATAAATAAAAATAAACAGAAACAACAGATGAAAGCAGGAATTGTAGGATTACCAAATGTTGGAAAATCAACATTATTTAATTGTTTATCTAATGCAAAAGCGCAAAGTGCTAACTTTCCGTTTTGTACAATCGAACCTAATATTGGTGTTGTAAACGTTCCGGATCCAAGAATCAACAAATTGGAAGAATTGGTAAAACCAGAGCGTGTGCAAATGGCAACAGTTGATATCGTAGATATCGCAGGTTTGGTAAAAGGTGCAAGTAAAGGTGAAGGTCTTGGAAACCAGTTTTTAGGAAACATTAGAGAGTGTAACGCTATTATTCACGTTTTACGTTGTTTTGACAATGATAATATCGTTCACGTTGATGGAAATGTAAATCCAATTCGTGACAAAGAAACGATTGATATCGAATTACAGTTGAAAGATTTAGAAACGGTTGAAAAACGTTTAGAAAAAGTAAATCGTGCAGCTAAAACCGGAAATAAAGAAGCACAAACTGAAAAAGCACTTTTAGACAGAATCAGAGAGTCATTATTACAGGCTAAATCGGCTCGTACTATTATCCCTCAGGGGAATGACGAAGAAGTTTTAATGGAATCTTTCCAATTAATTACGGCAAAACCAGTATTGTACGTTTGTAATGTCGACGAAAATTCAGCTGTAAACGGAAACAAATATGTAGATCAGGTTCGTGAATTAGTAAAAGATGAAGATGCTGAAGTTATCATTCTTTCAGTAGGTGCAGAGGCTGATATTACCGAATTAGAAAGTTACGAAGAGCGTCAGGTTTTCCTTGAAGATATGGGATTAACTGAGCCGGGAGCATCAGTTTTAATTCGTGCAGCTTACAAATTATTAAAACAACAAACTTACTTTACCGCTGGTGTAAAAGAAGTTCGTGCCTGGACAATCAATATTGGTTCAACTGCGCCACAAGCAGCCGGAGTTATCCATACTGATTTCGAAAAAGGATTCATCCGTGCAGAAGTTATCTCATACGAAGATTACGTTCAATACGGTTCTGAAGCAAAAGCAAAAGAAGCAGGAAAATTCAAAGTAGAAGGAAAAGAATATATTGTTAAGGATGGTGATGTAATGCACTTCCGTTTTAACGTATAAATTTTTTTTAGAGTATAGAATAAAGAATAAAGAGAATAAACTTGAACTGCTGGAGAAATTCAGCAGTTTTTTTTATGTTTTAACAAATCTGCTAAATCTGCTAAATCTGCGAGAGAAAATAAAAAAAAATCCGTCTAAATCAGCGCCTTCGCTTTAGCGAATCCGTATCATCCGCGTTCTGTTTTAATATTCCAATCTACCTTTGAAATTTAAAATTAATTTTTGGCTCAAAAATTGGTTACAACAAAATAACCTAATTCATTAATCCAAAAACAACCAACCAAAATGCTAAAAAAATCTTTCAAATTTCTCGGCTGGACAATCCTCGGAATCATTACTTTTCTTGTTGTATATTTATTCGCGATGTATCTGATTTCAAAAATCACGGTCAACTCAGATATTGCACAAGTCGAAGAAAAAGACGGAATCCCAATTTACATTCTTTCCAACGGTGTTCACACCGATATTGTTGTTCCGGTTGTAAATGAAATTAAAGATTGGCGAAAAGAAATACAATTCAGCCAGACACAGTCTAAAGATTCATTGGCAACATTCGTAGCTTTTGGCTGGGGAGATAAAGGTTTTTATTTGCATACGCCAGAATGGTCCGATTTAAAAGCAAGTACGGCTTTAAAAGCAATTTTCGGTGTAAGTTCGTCAGCCATGCACACTTCATTTTATAAAAGTCTTGCAGAAAACGAAAATTGCAAACGCATTCTGATTTCAAAGGAAAACTATCAAAAACTAGTTTCTTATATTTCTGAAAGTTTCAATAATCCAACAAATCCAGAATGGATTCAAGGTTACAGCTACGGTAAAAAAGATGCTTTTTATGAAGCAAAAGGAAGTTATAGTCTTTTTTATACTTGTAATACCTGGGCAAATAGCGTTCTGAAAGCCGCAAATCAAAAAGCAAGTTTATGGACGGTTTATGATAAAGGGATTTTTTGTCATTATCAATAAGAATGGCTATGAAAAAGATATTTTTAATTCTGGTCTTAATAGTTTTAGTTGTTTCATGCAAAAAAGTAAGAATTCGTCCCTGTCCGGATTGTTTCATTTTTTATTTTGAAAATCCGCAACCGGAAAATGATACAGAATTAGATCATTTTCCGGTAAGATTTAGAGGTTTGTACATAGATAAGGATTCATCGTTTTTGCGAATTAAAGAAGACAGAATGATATATAAATATTTTGGAACATATAAAATTCATAAAATTGAATTCGATTCTATTAAAGAAGAATTTACGATTATCGGGAATGAGGCTACAAATAAAACTACACACGAAAAATCAGTTATACATATAAAAGGAGATTCAATTGAATTTAAAGAAACCTTCTTAGATACTTTCTTCAGATTGTCCTACTATAACAAATTGAAACAAATAGATGGTCAATTGGTATTAAGTAAAAAAGATTCAATTTTTTGGACTACAGAAATTATGAGTTTAAATAATAAAACGCTCAAAATAAAAGAAATTTATTTGCCAGGTGATTTAAAAAAAATAGATTCAATTACAGAAATTAAAGGAGAAAAATTAGATTCAATGTCATATTTAATTAATCCAACAAGAAGTGAATTCAAAAAAATATTAAGAATTAAAAAGATGGGAACAGACAGTGAATATAGACGAATTTCTAAATAAATAACACATGGTAAAAATATAAGATTTCCTCAAAAAGCAACAATTCAAAATTTTTGACTAATTCTTAAATTTGAGCGAATATCAAAAATAGAGCAAATGAGAATTAAAAACATATTCGCCAAGTCTTGGTTTCTTCTAAAAAACACCTTTTTAGAATTTAATGATGATAATGCTATTAAGCTAAGTGCGGCATTGGCTTATTATACCATATTTGCTTTACCGCCATTATTAATTATTATCATCACAATTTGTGGTTTCTTTTTTGGAGAAGAAGCTGTAACAGGAGAATTGTACGGACAAATTAATGGTTTGGTAGGCAACGGCGCTGCGAGTCAGATTCAGGAAGCTATAAAAAACGTGCAATTATCGGGTGATAATGTTTTTGCAACCGTATTCGGAGTCGTTATGCTATTAATTGGAGCGTCTGGAGTTTTTGCTGAAATACAAAGTTCAATCAATTTTATTTGGGGACTACGGGCAAAACCAGATAAAGGTGTTAAAAAGTTTATTCAAAATCGTTTGATGTCATTCTCAATGATTGCTTCGGTTGGATTTTTAATGTTGGTCAGTCTTTTTATAAGTACAACATTAGACTTATTGAGTTCACGCTTAAAAGTATATTTTCCGGAGAGTACCGTTTATTTATTTTATGTGGTCAATATAGTTATTGTCTTGGCGAGTATAACAACTCTTTTTGCTATTATTTTTAGAACATTGCCTGATGGAAAAATAAGATGGAAGGATGCTTTTATAGGATCTGGCGTTACAGCAATTCTTTTTATGATTGGTAAATTTGCAATTGGTTTTTATTTAGGAAGTTCAACAGTTGCTTCAGTTTATGGTGCGGCAGGTTCTGTAATAATAATCCTGGTTTGGGTATATTATTCGGCGATAATTCTGTATTTTGGAGCAGAATTTACTAAAGTCTATGCTAAATCGTATGGAGGGAAAATTTATCCAAACGAATATTCTGTGGAAATAGCAAAAGAGATTTATGAAATCGACGAGCCAAAAAAAGAACCAATAGAAAAAACATTACAAAAAGAGAAACCATGAAAATAGTAGCCTTTGGAGGAAGTAACAGTACACATTCAATCAATAAACATTTAGCCACTTACGCAGCAGGTTTATTCGAAAATGCAGAAGTTGAAGTTTTAGATTTAAATGATTTCGCAATGCCTTTATTCAGCGTTGATCTCGAAAAAGAGGTAGGTCAGCACGATTTGGCAAAAGCATTTCTTGCAAAACTTGAAAGTGCAGATATTTTAGTAGTTTCTCTGGCCGAGAATAATAATAACTATTCATCAGCTTTCAAAAATCTTTTCGATTGGAGTTCTAGAATAATCAAAGATGTTTTTCAAAAAAAGCCTATGCTATTATTGGCAACTTCACCTGGTTCAAGAGGCGGTGCTTCCGTTTTAGAAATTGGGCGTAATGCTTTACCAAGATATGGAGCTGATATAAAAGCTTCTTTTTCGTTACCGGCATTCAATGCTAATTTTGATTTAGTGCAAAATAAAATCTCAAATACTGAGTTAGATAAAGAACTAAGAGACCTTATTAAAAACTGTTTTTAATTCCATGAAATCAAAAAAAAGCTACTTTCTAATCCTTTTTTTAAGTATAATTTTTCTGCAATATTCTCACGCCCAAAAATACAGTGCTGTGGATAAGGTTGTTCTAAAGTATCCGAAAAGCTTTGATACTACAGAAGAATTGGCGCAAAGAATCGAAAAGGATTTTAATTCAGATTATGATAAAGCCAGGGCTATTTACAGTTGGATGGCCTTCAATATGAAATATGATTTTAATGCTTTTTTAAATCCGCCAAGAACGCAAAGCTTTTCTTATCGCAATGAAGCAGAGAAGCAAAGAAAAATACAGGAACTGAATGATAATATGCTTCAAAAAGCATTTAAATCTCAGAAAGCAGTTTGCGAAGGGTTCACACTTTTATACCAGCATTTAGCTTCGTTGGTTGGTATTAAATCAGAAATTATTCGGGGAGATTCTAAGGTCAGATTGGCAGACATTGGCCAAAAAAATACTACTTCAAACCATGCATGGAATACTATTTTAATTGATGGAAAATGGCGTTTAGTAGACGTTACCTGGGGTCAGGGATATTATGATAGTTCTAAAGGCCGAATGGTAAAAGACTTTGAGCCGTCCTATTTTGATACAGAACCCGATTATTTTTTTGCGAAACATTTTCCGGATTCAGGCTCTTATTTAGGTCATAAATTAAGTAAAGAAGATTTTCTAAACGGACCATTAATTTATAATAAAGCAATTGCAGGAGATAATAAAGTCATAGCTCCTGAATCGGGAATTATCGAGGTCAGTAAAGGCGATAAAGTAACATTTCAGATTAAAAACATTTCAAAGTCTAGTCAGTTTTATTACCTGAATAGAAGAAATCAGGCTGTTAGAGTCGTGAATGCAAGAGAAAAAAGAGGAAGTTTAGAATTTCAAATTACATTTGATAGTTCTATAGGAGATTTTATTACATTTTTTTTGGATACCAATAGTATTGCTTCTTTCAAAGTAGTTTCGAAATAAATCTTATTTACATCTTTACTAAGACAATTTTATTCTTTTGTGAAATTGACGTATATTAGCAGTTAATGAAAAATGAAAGTGAACTGGCTTATGGAAACAACTTTTTTGAAATCAATCTTAGATAATGATTTCTATAAATTTACGATGCAGCATGCCGTAATCAGACTTTTTCCCAAAGCTAAAGTACGTTATGGCTTTATTAATCGAGGTAAACATATTTTTCCGCCAGGTTTTAGTGATTTACTTCGAAAATCGGTGGATGCATTAGCCGATTTACGATTAACAAAAGATGAAAAACATTACTTATCACACCACTGTCCTTATCTTGATCCTACGTATTTAGATTTTCTGCAAGGATATAGTTTTGACCCAGCTGAAGTTCATATTTCTCAGGAAGGTTCTGAAATAAAAGTGACCATTGAAGGTTTTTGGTATCGGACGATTTTATGGGAAGTACCTTTAATGGCTTTAATTTCTGAGCTTTTTTATAAATCCAATCATTTAATTCGCCTGAATGATGAAGCTATAAAAGAACTGACAAAAAACAAAATTGACAATTATAATAAACTAGGAGTTTCCGTTTTAGAATTCGGTACAAGACGACGTCATTCTTACGATGTTCATGTCTTGGTCAACGAAACGTTAAATACTTACGGTTCTCAAAGTTTTATCGGAACAAGCAACGTGCATTTTGCTATGGTCAATAATAAACGACCTTTGGGAACGCATGCACATGAATGGTTTATGTTTCATGCTGCACAATACGGCTTTAAAATGGCGAATTCCATTAGTCTTGAACATTGGACACAAGTTTATGGCGGAGACCTCGGAATAGCTTTAACGGATACTTATACAACTGAAGTTTTCTTTAACCAATTTGATAAAAAATATTCTAAACTTTTTGACGGTGTCCGACATGATAGTGGAGATCCAGTGGAGTTTGCCCAAAAAGTGATTTCGCATTATACCAAAATGGGAATTGATCCAAAATCAAAAGTCATTGTTTTCTCCGATTCTTTAAATTATGAAAAGGTAAAAATCATTACTGATTTCTGTAAAGACAAAATTAAAATGTCTTTTGGTATCGGAACCAATTTTACCAATGATGTTGGTCTTCCTTCTATGAATATGGTTATAAAGTTAACCGATACTAAACCTGATAATACACATTGGCAAGGTGTTGTAAAACTTTCTGACGAAAAAAACAAAAACACGGGAACGCCCGAAATGATTGCTTTAGCAAAAGAAGTACTCGGAATCAAATAGTAATTTTTTGTTTTAGAACTGATTTTTTTTAATTTTAAAGCTTGCGTTTTTTTAAAATCAATTTAAATAGAATTCAAAGCTGTTATTATTCGTAACAAAAAAAAAATACGCTTTTATTTTTTACACAGAAATGGTACATTAGCCAAAAATCCAATTCATTTATGCTAGAGCAAAATCAATATAACGAAGATAATATCCGATCACTCGATTGGAAGGAACATATTCGTATGCGTCCCGGAATGTATATCGGGAAATTGGGAGATGGATCTTCGCCGGATGACGGTATTTATATTCTTTTAAAAGAGGTTTTAGACAACTGTATCGATGAGTTCGTAATGGGCTCGGGTAAAACTATTGAAGTGACTATCAAAGACAAAACGGTTTCAGTTCGTGATTACGGGCGTGGAATTCCGTTAGGAAAAGTAGTTGATGTAGTTTCGAAAATGAACACGGGTGGAAAGTATGACTCTAAAGCTTTCCAGAAATCAGTTGGTTTGAATGGTGTCGGAACAAAAGCAGTAAATGCTTTGTCCAATTATTTTCGTGTAGAATCAGTTCGTGATGATAAACAAAAAGCAGCTGAATTTTCCGGAGGTAACCTAGTTTTAGAAGAAGATGTAATCGAAACAACAAAGCGAAAAGGAACAAAAGTTACTTTTACACCAGACGAAACGATCTTCAAAAACTACAAATTCCGTATGGAATATGTAATTAAAATGGTTAAAAATTATTGTTACTTAAACAATGGTTTGACAATTATTTTCAACGGAGACAAATATATTTCTGAAAATGGTCTTCGTGATTTATTAGAAGAAACCATTAGCGAAGAAGATTTAGAATATCCAATCATTCATTTGAAAGATCATGATATCGAAATCGCTTTAACGCATAGTAAAACACAATATAGCGAGGAATATCACTCTTTTGTCAACGGTCAGAATACAACGCAGGGAGGAACACACTTAGCAGCTTACAGAGAAGCACTTGTGAAAACCATTCGTGAGTTTTACAACAAAAATTTTGAAGCATCAGACGTCCGTAAATCGATTGTAAGTGCGATTAGTATTAAAGTTATGGAACCTGTTTTTGAGTCTCAGACCAAAACTAAACTGGGTTCAACCGATATGGGTTCTGATGATGGAACACCAGCAGTTTCAGTTCGTACCTTCGTAAATGATTTTGTGAAGAACAAACTGGATAATTATTTACATAAAAATCCTGTAACTGCAGAAGCGTTATTACGCAAAATTCTACAAGCTGAAAGAGAGCGTAAAGAATTATCAGGAATTAGAAAACTGGCAACAGATCGTGCAAAAAAAGCCAATCTGCACAATAAAAAATTAAGAGATTGCCGTGCGCATCTTCCAGATACGAAAAACCCGAGAAACTTAGAAAGCACCCTTTTTATTACCGAGGGAGATTCGGCTTCCGGATCGATTACAAAGTCGCGTGACGTAAATACACAAGCCGTTTTCAGTTTGCGTGGTAAGCCTTTGAATTCCTACGGAATGACGAAGAAAATCGTATATGAAAATGAAGAGTTCAATTTGCTTCAAGCCGCTTTAGATATTGAAGACGGACTAGAAAAATTAAGATACAATAATATCGTAATCGCAACCGATGCCGATGTCGATGGTATGCACATTCGTTTGTTGTTGATTACATTCTTTTTGCAATTTTTCCCGGAATTGATCAAAGAAGGGCATTTATATATTTTGCAGACACCCCTTTTCAGGGTTCGAAATAAAAAAGAAACCATTTATTGTTATTCTGAAGAAGAAAGAAGAGACGCGATCGAAAAATTAAAACCAAAACCAGAAATTACCCGATTTAAAGGTTTGGGAGAGATTTCGCCAGATGAGTTCAAGAATTTCATTGGAGAAACGATTCGCCTTGACCCAATTATGATGGATAAAAACACATCAATTGAGCAGCTATTGTCTTTTTATATGGGAAAAAATACGCCCGATAGACAAGAGTTTATTATCAAGAATTTGAAGGTGGAGTTGGATGCGGTTGAAGAAGTATAGAACAGATGGATAAAAAGAAATTGATTTACGCACTAATTGTATTTATATTAAGTTTTGCATTGACTTTTTTTCTTATAAAGAAATTTAAAAAAGCAAATCAAGATACAATTGAAAACGTTCAGGTTAAATAAAATAATTCGGAATCAAAATAAATGAAAGACGAAGACGACAACATAATTCCAAATAACGAAGAGAATAATTCAGAAGAAAATTCGCTTGACGAAAATCAAGAGGGAGATGATTCTGAAGAAATTATCAACGTAGATGCTAAACATTTTGAAGGACAGCATTTTTACGAAAATCAGGAAGAAGAAGGCGAAGATGTAATTACGAAAGTAACCGGTATGTACAAAGACTGGTTTTTGGATTATGCTTCGTACGTAATTCTGGAACGTGCAGTTCCGGCGATTGAAGACGGATTCAAACCGGTTCAGCGTCGTATTATGCACTCTTTAAAAGAGTTGGATGATGGTCGTTATAATAAAGTTGCCAATGTTGTAGGTCACACCATGCAGTATCATCCACACGGAGATGCGAGTATTGGTGATGCAATGGTACAAATTGGTCAGAAAGACTTATTAATTGACTGCCAGGGAAACTGGGGAAATATCTTAACAGGTGACGGAGCAGCAGCTTCTCGTTACATTGAAGCACGTTTGTCTAAGTTTGCTTTAGAGGTTTTATATTCACCAAAAATTACCGATTGGGGTGTTTCTTATGATGGTCGTCGTGCAGAACCGAACAATCTTCCAGTAAAGTTTCCATTGCTTTTAGCACAGGGAGCAGAAGGTATCGCAGTTGGACTGTCAACTAAAGTTTTACCACATAATTTCAATGAATTAATTGATGCTTCGGTTAAAATTTTAAAAGGAAAACCTTTTACCTTATATCCTGATTTCATGACACAAGGTATTGCCGATGTGTCAAATTATAATGATGGACTGCGTGGCGGACGTGTGCGTGTGCGTGCTAAAATTGCCCAGTTAGATAAAAATACATTGGTGATAACGCAAATTCCGTTTTCGACCAATACAACGACTCTGATTGATAGTATTTTGAAAGCCAATGATAAAGGCAAAATCAAAATCAAGAAAATTGAAGACAATACCGCAGCTGATGTAGAGATTTTAATTCATCTTTTTCCGGGAGTTTCTCCAGATAAAACAATTGATGCATTATTTGCTTTTACTGCCTGCGAAACTTCAGTAGCGCCTTTAGGTTGTGTTATCGAAGATAATAAGCCATTGTTTATCGGAGTTTCTGAAATGTTGAAAATTTCGACCCACAGAACGGTTGATTTGCTGAAACAAGAATTAGAAATTCAGTTAGAAGAATTAAAGAATAAATGGCATTTTTCTACTTTAGAAAAAATCTTCATCCGTGAAGAAATGTACATTGAGTTCAAATTGTATTCTGATAGAGAATCGCTGTATAAATATTTGTACGATCGTTTTGAGCCTTTCAAAAAATCATTCGTCAGAGAAATCAACGACGATGATTTACAAAGACTAACTCAGATTCCGATGATTCGTATCACTCGTTTTGACTCTGATAAAGCTGATGATTTTATCGCTAAGTTAGAGGATGAAATGAAAGAAGTGCAGCATAACTTAGAGCATTTAACAGACTTCGCTATTGCTTACTTTACCAAATTAAAGGAGAAATACGGAAAAGGTCGCGAACGCCAAACAGAACTTCGTGTTTTTGATAATGTTGAAGCTACAAAAGTAGTTTTAAGGAATACAAAACTATATGTAAACCGCGAAGAAGGTTTTGTTGGAACAAGTTTGAAAAAAGACGAATATCTTACCGATTGTTCTGATATTGATGATGTAATTGTGTTTTTACGTGATGGTAAAATGATCATTACGAAAGTCGATGCCAAGACATTTGTGGGGAAAGATATTATACATGTCGCCATTTTTGATAAGAGTGATAAACGAACGATATACAACATGATGTATCGTGACGGAAAATCAGGTCCTTCGTACATTAAACGTTTTAATGTAACAGGCGTAACGCGCGACAAACCATATGATTTAACAAATGAAACAGCAGGTTCACAAGTAGTTTATTTTTCGCATAATCCTAATGGAGAAGCTGAGGTAATTACGATTTTATTGCGCCAAGTCGGAACAATTAAGAAATTGAAATTTGATATTGATTTTGCCAAGTTGGCCATTAAAGGTCGTGCTTCCAAAGGAAATCTAGTTACCAAATATCCAATCAAGAAAATCGAATTAAAAGAAAAAGGAATTTCTACTTTATTGCCAAGAAAAGTTTGGTTTGATGATACTGTAAAACGTTTAAATGTCGATGCAAGAGGAGAGTTGCTTGGAGAATTTAAACCAAGCGATAAAATACTGATCATTAATCAAACAGGGAAATTGAAAGTTATTATTCCTGAATTATCGACACATTTTGAGGAAGATATGATTGTGTTGGAAAAATGGAATCCGAAGAAACCAATTTCTGCAATTTACTATGACGGAGAAAAAGAGCGTTATTTCTTAAAACGTTTTCTGGTTGAAAATGAAGGGAAAGAAGAAAGCTTTATTACCGATCATCCAAATTCGCAATTAGAAATTGTTTCTACAGATTATCGTCCGTTGGCGCAATTGGTTTTTGCGAAAGTAAAAGGAGTCCAAAAAGAAGATTTACATATAGATGTAGAAGATTTTATAGCCGTAAAAGGTTTTAAAGCCTTAGGAAATCAATTGACAGCCGATAAGTTAAAACAAGTTAACTTACTGGAGCCTTTGCCATATGAAGAACCAGTTGAAGAAATTCCGGAGAAACCTGAATTACCAGAAGATGATTCGGTGGAGACGGAATTAGATGATGATGGCCAAATAGGTTTGGTTTTAGAATAACAAACGAAAAACGCTAAGAGAATTTCTTAGCGTTTTTTTATGTATTTTTTCGGCCCGAAAATTTATTTTAAAAAAGCTTATTATGATACTTTTAAGATTTATATAGACATATTTTTTTTGTTAAATTATGGTGATTTGTTTTTTAATTTAAAAATCAAAACCATGAAAAAATTGCTTTATTTATTTGCCGCTAGTTTATTAGTATTTACCTCTTGTTCAAAAGATGATAATGATTCATCTAATTCAACTTCTTCAATTTTACCTAAAAAAGTAACAACTACATATAGTGGAGGGGATTCTGATGTCCAAAATATTGTATATAATGGGAATAAAATAGTTACTAGTACCGACCAAGACGGCTATGTAATTAAGTACACTTATACAGGAGAATTCATTACAAAAGTAGAGGAGTTCGATAAAGATGGAAAACTTGATAAAACTACTGATTATACATATTTAAATGGAAAGTTAAATACAAGTGTTGAAAAAAGTGCAGATCCAACTGCTACTTATTACTACGAAACTAAATTTATGCATAATGCAGACGGCACTGTTTTTTATGAAAACTTTAGAGGGCTTATTTTAACTGGTGTTGAGCAGGAGTATGGAGCTACTGGAAAATATACATTTAAAGATCAAAATTTAGTAAAACTTGAAGTATCATATTATGGTAATGAATATTCTTATGTGTATGAATATGATACCAAAAATAATCCACTTAAAAATGTTTTAGGTTATAATCTATTACTAGAAGATGAGAATGCATCCGTTAATAATGTACTAAAGGAAACCTCTACTTCAGGATCTGGAGCTAAAATTAGTACATCGACAACGACTTATTCTTATAAATATGATGCAAACAATTATCCAACAGAAACTGTAAAAAGTTATCCAAGCGGAACTTCAGTTGCGACGCAAACTACTCAAATTGTTTATTAATATTTAAATATTAACAAAAGCCAAACACTTCGTCAATTAGAATTTGATGTGTTTGGCTTTTTTCTTAAAATAATTCCACCCACATTTCTTCTGCTTTTTTTTGGAAGACAAATAATAACATGAATGCTTAAAAATATACTCATTTCCTTATTTTTTTTGTCTATATCTTTTGGCTTTTCACAAAATAAGACAACCGTTATGGTTAATGCCAGAGCTCAAAAAGATAAAATCTTAATTCGCTGGGCGGTCAATTCTCCAATAGAATGGCAAAAAGCAAACAAAAAAGGATTTGTAATTACAAGAACTACTGTATTGCGAGACGGTAACATTTTACCCAAACCTGAAAAAATTCTTCTAACTCTAAAACCGCTAAGACCCGAGCCTTTAGATTCCTGGCTTGATTTAGTTCAAAAAGATAATAACGCTGCTATTATAGCACAATCTATTTATGGAGAGAGCTTTGAGGTAACTGCTGCTAAAGGAGGAGATTTGTCTAAAATAATAAATATGGCTGACGAACTCGATCAGCGTTATACGTTTGCTTTGTATGCTGCTGATATGAATTTTGAAGCTGCGGTAAAAGCGGGGTGGGGATTTGTTGATAAAGACGTAAAAAAAAATGAGGTTTACGCTTATCAAATAAGCGTTTTTGAAAGTCCGAAGGTAAAAGAATCTTCCTATATGACTGGTTTGAAAGATTATACTGTATTACCTCCTCCAACTGATTTTATAGCAATTCCCGATGATAAAAAAGTGATGCTTTCGTGGGATTATGAAATCTTCAAAAGAGTTTACACTTCTTTTATGGTCGAGAAATCTTCTGATGGAATCAATTATGCTCCCATCTCAAATACAGCATTGGTGAACTTAAATGATAAAGAAGATCATCCATCAAAAACAATGTATTATGTTGACACACTTAGTGTCAACGATAAAATATATCATTATAGACTATATGGTATAACTTCATTTGGAGAAAAAGGAGAATTGACAAAACCTATTACTGCAACAGGAGTTGCGGCTATAGTTACTCCAGCCAGGCTCATAGATTATAATATTGTCAATTCAAACGAGATTAACCTGGAATGGGAATATCCTGCAGCATCAGAAGGTTTTATTCAGGGTTACGAAATTAACTTGGCAGATAATGACAAGGGACCTTATAAAATAGTTTCTAAAATACTGCCTCCCTCTCAGAGAAAACTTAATTATAAAGAAAATTTATTTCCATCCAATTACTTTACGATATCTGTTGTAGGAAAAAACAACCAGCGCCTCACATCCCAAAGTATGCTCATTCAACCTGTTGATTCTATTCCGCCGGCAAAACCAATAGGACTTGAAGGTGTAATTGATAGTCTTGGAACGGTAAAGTTAAAATGGAAACCCAATCAGGAAAAAGATCTGAGAGGTTACCGAATTTTAAAAGCCAATACCGCAGGCGAAGAATTCGTCGATATTTATCATAAATCATATATAGGCAACACTTATAAAGACAGCGTGAGTCTGAAAATGACAAACAGTAAAGTATATTATAGAATTGCTGCCGAGGATATGCGTTTTAATATTTCGGAGCCTTCAGATATTTTGATTTTAGATAAGCCGGATAAAATTCCGCCGGCTGCACCAATTTTTAAAGACTATGACAACAAAGATGGTAAAGTACATCTTAAATGGATACGAAGTTATAGCGAAGATGTAGTAGGATATAGCCTAAGAAGGAGAGAAAAAGGCAAAGAAAAGTGGCAGGAAATAAAGCAGATAAACGATACCATTCAGGAATTTACAGATGATAGGGTAGAGAACAGAAAAACGTATCAATATGCGATTCTGGCTAAGGACAGAAGTAATCTTTGGTCGTCATTAGATCATTCCACAATAACTGTACAGGTTTTAGATTTTACATCTCTTAAGATTATTACATTTTTACAAGCAACTCCAGATAGAGAAAATAAAAAAATAACCCTGACTTGGGATTATAATAAAAGTAAAGAAAAAGTAACTGGTTTAAGCATTTATAAAAATATAAAGGGAATGCCAGCAACATTATGGAGGGAAGTAAACGGTGATATTTTTACTCTGGAAGATAAAAATTTAAAAATAAACTTGGAATACGAGTATCATTTAATTCCTAGCCTAGAGAGCAATAGCCCAGCAAAAGAAGAAGTTTTAACCGTTGTTTATTAAGCGTATGAAGAAGATTTACTTATTGATTTTTTTACTGGTTTCAGGATTTGGGTATGCACAAAATGTTGGAGAATATAAAGTAACAGCTATATTGAAAATAAAACCTGGTTCGGGAAGCTATGGTGGTGGTTGCAGGAATGATGTAAAAGTTGATTTGATTTATGATACAGGTATTCCAATTACAGTCATTAATGAAGGATTAGGATCTACATCAACAAGCAACTACACAGTATTTCAAGACTCAATTAAAGTTTCCTCATCTAGAGAACCTGTTAAAGTTCAAGTTTATTCCTCCAGAAACTGGAAAAGAACCCTTGGAGGTTGTGGAGGGAATGGCTCTTTCAATGATGATTTAAGAGAAAGCGATCAATTCAAGTCTTGTACAAATACATATACAGATATTGTAAAATGGTGGGACGACGAATTAACTATAATTAATAACCCAATTTTAGTTGTTACTAACCCAGGAGATGAAAATGATTTTCCAACAGAAACTAAAATCACGTTAAAATCAAATACAGGATTTTTAAAGTCTGAGTATAATTGGCAATATTCGTTTGATTTACCATCAAACGAAGATCCTGACTCTCCTTTGTGGATAAATTTACCGCAATACAATGAAAAAGATAGCTTTTCAGCCAATGCTGTTGATATTTTAGGAAAGAATGTAATAAATTATATAGGAAAGAAAATTTACTTTAGACAAAAAGCTTGTGGTATTGTGTCTAAACCTGTAGAGTATATAGTGCGTTTATCTGCACCAATCGTTAATTCCGCAACACCTATTCAGCCAACGTGCAGTGATATTGAGGATGGAGCTATAAAGTTGATATTCAATAGAGATTTATATGCCGGTGAGCAATTAAATTATACTTTATTGGATGTTGATACAGATACTCCAACCAATTATAATGGTGATTTAACTATAGGATCAGACAAATCTTTTATGATTTCTGGTTTACGAAAAGGAAATTATATGTTACAATTAATAGGCTTTAAAGATGGATTAAATACAGCTACTGATGCAGATCGATATGATTTAAAACCTTTTACAATAGCAACCCCTCCTATATTAGATTTTACTTTAAATGCCTCTAACGTTAATTGTAAAGGAAATCAAGACGGCACCATAACCATAACAACAATAGGAGGAACCCGAACATCTTCAGGAAATGATTATTATTCATTAGATAATGGAGCAAGCTGGATCCCATTCCCAAATAATGCGCCGTATACACTGACAGGTGTGGCACCTGGAATTTATCGTGTAAAAGTAAAAGACATGAATGATTGTATTGCCAGAACTCAATCCGTGGTTGGAGGCGAAATTCAGCTTGGTGAAGAAAAAGTTATAGAAGCTGTTATATCAGAACCATTATCGCCATTAACATTAAATTATACGTTCAAAAAAGACCCAACATTTTTTGGAGCAGTTAATGGAAAACTAGTAGCGTCTGTCAGTGGTGGAACCATTAATGACAATAAATCGTATGATTATGAATGGAAAAATAAAAATGGTGCAGTATTACCAACAACATCTCAATACAATGCATCAGACAAAACATTTAATATTACATTAGAAAATATTCCCGCAGGAGAATACAAACTTACGGTAAAAGACAAAAATTATACCACTGCGACAAACAAAGAAGGCTGTTCTATTATTGAATCGTCTCAAGTAGTAACACAACCTGATAAAGTTGTTATTGCATTAAATGAAACACAATCAATTTCTTGCAATAGTGAGAATTCAGATTCAGATATAAATAAATTTTCTGACGGTATTTTAAAAGCTAATGTTCAAGGAGGTATTCAGCCTTATCAATATGTTTGGTCAAAGTACAATATATCGACAAGTGCCTGGGATGTCTTGGAGGATGAAAATGATAATATATTGCAAAATATATCTAAAGGTAATTATGCTGTAAATATTATAGACGCTAACGGAATAGTTCAGGGAATTTATAATAGTACTGATTTAGTAACAGCAACTCCAACAACAAAAGAAATTTCAGAACCTGCTAAACTTGAATTATCATTTAATTCCGGAAATATCTCTTGTAATGCAGGTAATAACGGTTGGGCGACAGCGAATGTAACAGGAGGAGCAGGATCTTATAAATACACCTGGCACAATACAGGCAGCGGAGTTATAGATGAGAATAAAATATCCAGCTTAATTGCAGGAACTTATACTGTTGAAGTTACCGATAAAAATGGATGTTTTACAAAAGGAAATGTTGTGATTACTGAACCACAATCTCCTGTGACAATTGAATATGAAGAGATTTCGACACCTACTTTTTCCGGCGCTAAAAACGGAAAAATTATCGCTAAAATTACAGGCGGAACACCAAACGACAATCAAACGTATAGTTATGAATGGAAAAATTCAAAAGGTGAGACGCAAACTGCTGTTACTGAATTAAAATATGGCATTTATACTATTACAATAGAGGGACTTCCTGCAGATGATTATTTTTTAAATATTAAGGATAAAAACTATAACGAAGGAACCAATCAAATTATTAATTGCTCCGTATTAGAATCGAAAGTAATACTGAATGAACCTGATCCTCTAAAAGTTGTTTTTGAAATCGTCCGTAGTATTTCTTGTAATACAAGCAATGAGTTCGGAAATGATACAGATATAACGCCGAAAGATGGCCAACGTGATGAATCACAAGACGGAATTTTAATGGCTCATGTTACCGGAGGAACTCCGTTGGCAGCTTCTGTAAATAACGGATTGCCGTATTATTTTTATTGGAAAAAGCAGCAAGACGATGGTTCATGGACTGCATTAACTAATATTTTAGGAGAAACAGCTTCAAATCTTTCTCATGGTAATTATGCCTTAAATGTAAAAGACAGAAACGGAATTGTTCTAGGAACTTACGTTAATAACCATCTTACACAAGAGATTGATGTAACACAATTACTGCAGGAGCCTCCAAAATTATCTGTAACCATTACACATGGAGATGTTTTTTGTAATAACGGAAACGACGGCTGGGCAACAGCGAATGTTGTTGGCGGAACGCCTCCGTATGATTATAAATGGTCTAATGATGTTGTTGATACAGACAAAAACACTGTTTTGATAGCCGGTGATTATTGGGTATTTGTTACAGATGCAAAAGGATGTACGACACAAGCTGATGTTAGAATTACAGAACCAGCAGCACCGATTACTATAAAATATACCGAAACTCTTAATCCTAGTTTTTATAAAGCAACGAATGGGAAAATTGTAGTAGAGGTTACCGGCGGTACTATTTTTCCTGACAATACCTATTGGTATGAGTGGAAAAACAGTAAAGGAATAGTGCAGAATACAACAGTAGCTAATTTTAGTAATGGTATTTACACCATTTCTTTAAACGGACTTGCAGAGGAAACCTACAGCTTAACGGTTCGTGATGCCAATTACAGTGCAGCTACATATAAAAAAAGTTGTACAGTAGCAAATTCTATTATCACATTAGATGACCCGGATCCGCTTGAAGTTACTTTTGAAGTAGCTCGTACTATTTCTTGTAATGTGAATAATGAATTTGGAAATGAGACTGATTTTAATCCGCAAGACAATCAGAGAGATGAATCACAAGATGGAATTTTAAAAGCTCATGTTTCAGGAGGAATTCAGCTGCAGGCAGATCAAAATAATGGATTGCCTTATTTCTACACTTGGAAAAAACAACAAAAAGATGGTTCATGGAGCATCTGGAACGCTCATGATGAAACTGCAGATAACCTATCAGACGGAACTTATGCTTTAAATATTGAAGATGCCAACGGTATAAAATTGGGTACTTACGTAAACAATGTTTTAGTTAAAGAAACTGATGCAGTACAATATATGCCACAGCCTGCAAAATTGAACTTGACTTTTGTAAAATTCAATGCAAGCTGTAACAATGGAGATGACGGCTGGGCACAAGCTCATGTAACAGGTGGAACTGCGCCATATACATACGAATGGACAACCGGGGATACAACAGCAAAAATTGAAAATATTACAACCAATAATTATTTTGTAGTAGTTACCGATGCAAAAGGCTGTACGGTTCAGGGCAGTATTTTTGTTGGAGATCCTAAAGGAATATTTACTACTGAAACTATCAAAAATCCTACCTGTTATGGAGGTAATGATGGATCAATACAACTAAATCTTACAGGTGGAAATTTACCATATACCTATTTATGGAATACAGGAGCAACTACTAAAGATTTAGATAATCTTACAGCAGGAAATTACGACGTAACTATTACTTGTGCAGATTGCTGCGTTTATAAAAAGAAATTTATTTTAAAAGATCCAAATCCAATTGTGATTGATTTAGGAAAAGACAGAACCTTGTGTAATGATCAAATTTTAGATTTAGATGCCGCAATTGCAGATATAAATGCGCAATATAGCTGGACTTCTACAAATGGATTTACTTCAAATGAGGCAAAAGCAAGCTTAACAAAGGCTGGAACCTATCACGTAAAAGTAACTTCAGGTTTGGGATGTATTGGCAAAGATGAAATTGTTATAAAAAAGAGTCAGGCAATAATTAGTTCTGAGTTTTTATTGAGTTCTCAGGCTTATTTAGACGAAGAAGTGATCTTAGTTAATACCAGTGATCCATTTGGAGAAAGTACCCAATGGAATATTCCTAACGGAGTAAAAATTGTAGAGGAAAAAGAAAAATATATCATACTAAAATTTGACGAAATAGGTACTTACGCCATTGGTTTACAACAAACACAAGGAGAATGTTTTGCTGAGTACAATAAAAACATAACCGTAGAAAAACGAAGCACTTTACCAAATGCTGGCAGTGCTCCAAAATTTATTATAGATTTTATCGTAACGCCAAACCCAAGTAACGGAAATTTTAAAGCCATTATTAATTTAGAAAATAACAGCGCTATTAATTTAAGACTGTTTTCTACAACCGGAGAGTTTACCACACAGAAAAAAGATTCAGGCAGGAAAAACTACGAAGTTGATTTTAATACTTCGTTACAATCCGGAATGTATATTTTGGTATTGGAAACGGAACAACAAACAATGGTTAAAAAAATTATCATCTATTAAAATGAAGAACTTTTTCAAAAATATAATAGTATTCATTCTGTTCCCCCTTTGGGGGCTAGGGGGCCATGCCCAATTATTTCCTGTTCAGTTAACGCCTGTTTTTAAAAGCCCGTACAGTGTCAAAATATCCGACTATGCGACTAGCATGGATACCAAGTTCCAACTGCTGATTAATCCTACGGATGTCACAATATCGCAAAGGCAGGTACGCCTAAAATTGTACATACAAGGCAATGGAGTCAATATAAGAAGCAGTGATTATATAACAGGACAAAGACCCATTTTTATAAATGGAGGTGAATTTCAAACTTTGACTAATAGCGATATCTCAGCATTATTCAGGTTAGAAAATCTGCAGGGAATAAGCCCTGCCCAGTATGCAAATCCACTGCCAGACGGGATGTATGATTTTTGTTTTGAAATGTATGACTTCATCACCAATCAAAAAATATCACAGAAAAGCTGTGCCAGTATTTATCTTATATTAAATGATCCGCCGTTATTAAATACACCGCAAAAAAACGAACAAATAGCAGCGAGTGATTTCACGAATATCATCTTTACCTGGACACCGCGCCAGACCAATGCGACCAACGTTTCGTATAAGTTCGAATTAAAGCAGCTCATTGACCCAACATTAGACCCGCAGTTTGCGTTTCAAATGTCCCCGCTTTTATATGAGGAAACAGTTTTTAGCACTGCTATGCTGTACAATTTAAGTATGCCCATACTGACTCCGGGCATGCGTTATGCATGGCGTGTAAAGGCAATATCAACAACCGGACTTTCAGAAAATGCAATATTTAAAAATGATGGTTACAGTGAAATCTATTCCTTTAAATACACCGCATCTTGTGCTGCACCGACTTTTTTATTAAGTGAAGCAATAAGTCCAACGAGCGTTAAAATAACCTGGCAGGGAATTCCTGACCATACCAAATATCAGCTTCAATATAAAAAGCAGGATGTAAGAAATGCAGAATGGTTCTCGACAAATAGTTTAAACACCCAAAGTTTAATTACCAATTTAGAGCCCGGAGTAACCTATCAGTTTAGGGTTGGTTCGAGCTGTGATCCTCCAACGGAAGGAATCCAATCTTTTACTTACTCGGGAATCAGCACATTTACAACACCAACACAAGCCAATGGAGTTCCTGCTTACAATTGTGGAATTACCCCTAAAATTGATATTCAAAATCAAAAACCGCTTACAAATTTAATTCATAGCGAAACTTTTACGGCGGGTGATTTCCCTGTAACAATTTTAGAGCTAAAAGGAGAAAACAGCCCATATTCAGGAAGAGGTTATATTATAGTGCCTTACTTGGCAGATTCCAAAATTGCAGTAGAGTTTACTAATATAGTGGTCAATACCGATTATCAGTTGATTAGTGGTGTTGTTGAGACAAGCTATAATCCGGATTGGAAAAATGTTGTTGATGTAGAAGATTTTACAGGCGAAGGACCGGGCGGGAAAATAAAAGAAGGAGTTCCGTTCGAGATAGAGAAGATTGTAATCAATGCAAGCGGAGATATTGTAGTAAATGGCAAAGACGGCCAACAGGTAACAATTCCGGGAGGAAAAGATACTGTAATTACTGACAGCAGTGGAAAAATATATACAGTAGACAGCAAAGGAAACGGAAGCAATGTACCGGTAGATGTCGCTGAAGGAGGAAGATCTACTCCCGAAAACACTGACGGGGTCGATAAAAACGGCCAAGCTATTGCATTTACAGCCAAAGGAATTACTATTGTCTTTTCAGACATGAAGGATAGTAAATATGCTTTTGATGTGATGCCGGAAAACGCTACAGCAAGCTTGAAAAAACTGTATAAACAAGTAGGCGAAAAAGCGTTGCCTTATAAGGCAGTTGTAAACGGTAGCAGCGACACATTATTGGCAACAGTTGCAATAACTGACGATAATATTAATTTGGATGATATTGTATTTAAGACTGAAAGCGGAGCCAAAGTTGATGCAGTACGAAAGGACAGGATTTTCACTTTAACAGTAAGAGGTAAGCTGACCTACGCCGAAGAAGAAGTCCTTGCTACAATAAAACAAGAAGATAAATGGAAAGTTTTAGGTGCTTTTATGTTGGTTCATATTTCACCAAAAGAAGTAAATGTGGCGCTGGTGCCAACAGATAAAGCTTCGCAAGATAAACTCGAATCGATTATCTCTAATACTCAGGCTATTTACAATAAAGTTGGGGTAAAAATTAATTTTACCAGGGAGCCTGTTTTGCCTATCAGCGATGTAGTTTCGGGGGATACAATTCAGACCGAAAAGAATGCACTTACGTCAACCTACAGCACAGAACAGCAAAATATAAACGCATTATATCATGGTCCTGACAATAGTTATGTGCTTTTTATAACGGATAAAGAGTCAAGCAAAGGAATAGATGGCTATATGCGTTTGAACGGACAGTTTGGATATATTTTTAAAGCTGGATCTTCCAAAACTCCAGCACATGAATTAGGACACGGAATTTTTAAACTCGAGCATCCTTTTGAGCAGTACAAAACTTCTGAAAAAGATACTGATTTTTTAATGGATTATAGTCAGGGAACTGTCCTAAACAATCTTGATTGGAAACAAATTAATGATCCTACTTTTAAATTGTATGCTTTTCAAAGTCAGAGTAGTGGGGATTTAATTGCGGGACATGATCTTATAATAATTAAAAAATACAAAGGTTCCAATGGGAAAATGAAAGAAGATATAGAAAAAACCAAAGAAATGTCTCTGAAAGAATACAATGAATATAAAAAAACAATATGGAACACCTTTCAATTATGCGATAAAAAGGGTTTCAGCGAATGGGTAGAAGGATACAATCAGTATACTTTGGGAAATAATTGCAGTTATAAAAATGGTTTTTATGGGATAAATACTGGGGTTTTAGTTATCGAAGTTACAGAAGAAATACCAGTTTATAAGATTTATTATTATAAGAATGAAATACAATATGAGAGTTCTAAAAATACTCAAAACATACTTGTTTTTGTAAATGGATATCGAGATTCAGGAGTAACACAAGGCGAGTTTGACGATACTTATAACGGCATTAGTAATACTTCAATAGATGATTATTGGGAAGGGATAGATCTTATGTTTGAAGAACGTTTAAAAGACAGAGAAGTTTATTATGCAGACGGACATCATAGTGTAAAAACTTCTAATCATAGAAGCACAGCAAGTTTTGCGAATAATATGTTTAATCATAAAATGGCAACAAGTCCAAATATTGAGGGTTTTACTTTACGTAAGAATAATGGATTTATTGCGGGGATTAATTTGTCAAAAGAATTAGAAAAAGTTAAATTTAATAAACAAATTGAAAAAATTGATATTGTAGCTCATAGTATGGGATATGCTTATGCTTTGGGTATGGTACAAAGTTTAAAGACTAAAGGTTACTTACTTGGGCGTTTTTATATTATTGCCCCTGAAAATGCTTGTAGTGGACGAGTGGACAGAGAAGAGTTTGAAGAAGTATGGCAATACGGAAGCAATTTAGGAGAGCCGGATGCAGATCCAATTAGTGAACAAGATGGTATTGCTCCACAATGCGCAGCTACTGGTTTAACTAACGATCAACGCGCATTTATTCCTAAAAATTGGAAGCCAAAAGGTTTTTTGGATAGTCACTCAATTGTTAATTATAAATGGATATTTCAACGAAAAAAAACAGAAAAAGGATATGTCAAACAACGTTAATAAAATTTTTATAATAGTTTTAGGATTACTCTGTTTTCTTTCTTGTAAAGATGAGAAAAAAGAAATACAAAAGAAGGCAAGTTTGTATTATGAAAAATCCATATCTGCGTCAGATAATGATACATACAATCGAGTTTATGCTAATGCTACTGATTCAATAAATAGTTGGATTAATAACAAATTAAAAGGATATGCAAATCAAAGGTTAAATGCGGGATCATGGCGATTGGATTCTCTGATATGTTTTAACTCTAAAGCTGATAAATGTATTCTTGCATTATTGACTCAAGCTGTTTTTTGGAAAGATACTGATCATGATAACATGGACTTCTTTTATGGCATTAAAATAAAAAACAAGTGGTATTTCTTTCAAGGAGCTGGTATTAGTCTTCCCCGTGAGTTTTATCAAAAGGATACTACCAAACCATTATCATTTCAAATAATGCACGAGATTGCGATGAAAGAAATTTTCAGAGGTTATTTAAAGAAAAAAGATAAAGGCTTTTGGGGCAACTTGTTTGGTAAAACAGAGTGGGAAATAAACGACCGTTTTTTTTTAGAATTAGATAAACCCCGACTACCATTTGAAACAAGGAAAACTGCCCCCTCTTATTATTCCTGTCGGGATATAAATAATAAGAAAGAATATGTGGAATGTTCATTAAAATATGAAGCTCTATCTGTTTGGAACGAGGACAGTACTTCTATAAGCAAGGATACTTACTTGTATTCACCTGAATTTCCTGTAACAAAAAAAATCAGACAATTGAAAAAAGGTGATTTATTAAGAGTGATAGAAAGAATTGATAATAGTCAATGGTGTTACGTTCGCATGTGGGATGGAAATCCTAATGTAGGATTTATTGAAAAAGAGGCAATAGTAAAAAGGGAGAAAAAGTAGATATTGCAGCACACAGTATGGATATGCTTATTCTTTAGGAATGATAGATGAATTAAAAGCCCCTGCTCCCGCACGAATCCTTTCGTGTGGAGGTATGGATATATAAATAATGATGCTTAGCATCAATTCATGATAATAAAAAGTTTTTTGGAAGATTTTAAAAAGTGAAATAGAAAAAGTTTATTTGATGATTATAATTGTATCTAGATGTTTAATATTTAAATAAGAAGTACTCACACGAAAGGATTCGTGCGGTAGCGGGGCCACAAGGTTTTTTAGAGAGCCATAGTATTAGTAATTATAAATGGATATTTACCAAGCTTACAGACCCAAATAAAGATAAAGGATATGTTAAAAATAGATAGAAAATTATTTGTTTTTTGCTTGAGTATTATTTTTTTCTCCTGTACAAGAGAAAAAAATAATACCGTTGATTATAAATTAAGTTCAATCAAAATTGTTTCGATGGTTGGAAATAATAAGATCTATAAGCAGATAAATGATACGGTACGTAATTGGATACGAAATGATATAAGATACTATGGACCTTTTGAATTGCATAAAACACTAATAATTGATTCTTTGTTGTGTTTCAATAAGGATGGAACAAAATTGATTTCTGCCAAACTTACTAGACATCAGGATAAGAACAGCAATAGTGATGGTCTTAACTATTTTTATGGAGTCAAGATTAATAAACGCTGGTATTTTTTTAACGGACCATATATTATTTTACCTCGAGAGTATTATCAAAAAGATATCCATACGCCCTTAAGTTTTGAAAAACTGCACGAAATCGCAATGAAAGAGGTTTTCAGTGGATATTTAAAAAAGGAAGACAAAGATTTTTGGAATAACCTGTTTGGCAAAACGGAATGGAAAATAAATGATGATTTTTTAGCGATTTAACAAGTGCAGCATGGTGTAGCGATTGTAAAACACAAGAACAATGGGATGATGCTTATTTGAAAGTAGTAAGAGAAAATTGGGAAAAACTTGATACTATTCAAAACACTCAATAATATAAAAGAAAGATTACTGATAATAGGGGAGTAATGAAGAAAGTTTAAAAGATAAAAAATGGCTAGAGGATGGCGTTGCGCCACAGGTACCTGTAGGTAATATAGGTACTCGTCATATTTATATACCAGAAGATGGCAGTGCACCACAAGGTCTTTTAGACAGCCATAGTATTAGCAATTATAAATGGATATTTGATGGAACAATAAAAGAAGGGAGGGCATATTATGTTACCCCCGCTCCCGCACGAATCCGTTGGTGTGGCTGTTGAGCCATCAAGTTAAATGTAAGGAATAAAGGTAATTATGAGTAGAAATTACAAGTTTCACAATCCAGAAGGTTTATATTTTATCAGTTTTGCTGTTGTGGGTTGGCTTGATGTATTTACAAGAAACGAGTATAAAGATTTGTTTTTGGAAAGTTTAGAATATTGTCAAAAAAATAAGGGTTTAGAAATTCATGCGTGGTGTATTATGACCAATCATGTTCATTTGGTTTTTAGAAGTGTAAAAGGGCAAATCCTGAATTATTGATAGGAGATTTAAAGAGGTTTACAAGTCAATCTATCGTAAAAAGCACACAAGAAAATCCAAGAGAGAGTAGGAAAGAATTCTTGTTAGATTTCTTTAAAAAAGAGGCAGAAAAAAGTTCTAATGTAAAATATTATCAATTTTGGCGACATGATAATAAGCCAATTAAACTTTGGAGGAATAAAGTTATTCAGCAAAAAATAGATTATGTACATAATAATCCAGTTGAAGAAGGCTTGGTTTATAAAGCAGAAGATTATGTGTAATAGTAGTGCAATTGATTATTCAGGACAGAAAGGTTTTGTAGATGATATAGTTGTTTTTAGAATGTTTGATGTTTAAGTAGAACGTACCACACGAAAGGATTCGTGCGGTAAAGGGGGGAGCGGGGTCTTTTTTTTAATAAAGTAAATTAGAATTGTAAGGATTTTTTAAGAAGTAGAGAGATTTCGCATAAATTTCAATAAATTATTTATGTAATAGTTGCCAAGCTTGCGAACACCCCAGTTTAAGCTTTGTAAACCTCGTTACCAAACAATACCACAATATAAGTTAAATAAAAAGTGCCGGCATAAATTAAATTATGTTAGGTAAACTATTATAAATAAATAAAAAATAAAACAAAAATTAACGTATGAAAAATTATTTTTTAACCCTATTAATTGTACTTTTTAACTACTATGGGTTCGCACAAAAAATCAAAATCGATAAAGGAGAAATTAAGCTCGATGAAAAAACAGTTGGTTATGTTGAAGGAAAAAGACCAGTTTATAAAATTTACAATTTAGATAAAAGTTATGCGGTTACAGCAGAATTGAAAAATGTTCCTAATGCTGCTTCCTTAACACTTCCGTGGATAGAAGTAAAAAGTGAAGAGACAGGAAAATCTAATGAACTGGATTTCAAGAGCAGAAAATTCAGTGCTTTCAATTACGACAGAAGCATTATTTACGAACTATTAGATCTAAATTATTTTACTGCTGATGGTTTAAATAAAGAAGAAATTGAAAAATTTCTAAGCAGCGAATCAACCGGTATTTCTGCAAAACGTCTCGGCGTTCAAAATGTGATAGATCAGGCAAATAAAATTGCAGATACCTATCAATTATTAATCGACGATGCGGGAACTATTTACAGTATAAAAGCACAAAATCCTGACCCAAATGATAAAAGAATTGGCTACATCAAAGTAACATCACCAGCGACCAATGGAGAATTACAGTATGAAGTTGTTGATTTAGATAATTACCGAATAGCAACATGGTTTGCAAAAGCTGGTATGACCTCAGGTTATGATAAATTTTTAAATCAGGAACTAATCACTTTTGACAAAAAAGTATTTAAAGCGGCTTTTGATAACCACGGTAATCCAATAGGTTATAAAATGAGCAAAGATAATACAGCCATGAATATTGTAAGGGTTCTGGTTGGTAACGGATATACGCTACAGCATCAGGGAAAAATGGCTGTAGCTGAAATAAGAACAGAACAGATAAAAATTCAAAATGAAAAAGTTGCAACAGAACGCTCTAATTCGGCTAACATCTATGAGCAAAATGGCTATGTTATAAACGAAAAGGGAGAAAAAAAATCAGGACCAATCACGGCAGAATTTGAATCTATAAAAGCAGAATCATCAAGCGGAATGGCTGATATGACCTCTTACGGAAAAACTGTGACTTTGAAGTTTACAAACGAAAAAGGTAGAGAAAAAACAGAAAACTTTAAATCAAAAAACGGAGTAAGATTTTGTGTTGACAAAGTAGGGAAAGAGGAATGTTATTTAGGATTAAAAACAATCGGGAATACTATGGCTGCGGCAGGAAGTTTAAACTCGTTGAGTTTTGATTTTTCAAGTTTCTATAAAATTCTATATGAGGATAATGGTTATTTGGTATTGGTTGATCCGTTATTGCCATCAGATTTTATTCTAAAAATTCCAACTCAGGAAAAAGGTTTGTATACCAATAAATCAAGTAGTGATAAATTAAAGAAAAACGCAATCGAATATCTAAAATGTGATTCGTTTGTATTTGAAAATTATGATTTTAAAACACTGGAAGGACTTATTCAGGTTTTAGAAGATTATAAAAAAAATTGCGCCAGATAAGACACTTAATATAAACCACTGCAGCTTTTAGGCTACAGTGGTTTAAAAAACAACAAAATGAAAAAAGCTTTACTCTTACTCGTATTTATTGTAATTACTTCATGCTATCAGGAAACCTCTATAGCCGTAGAAGGTGATTTTAAGACCTCATATGTAAATGGTGACGAGTCAATTCCTGTCATCATTAAAATAGATAGTAAAATTACGGGAGCTGATACCTACGAATGGACATTTGAAGGAGGAAGTCCAAGTACTTCGAATTTAAAAAATCCAGGAGAGATTCTGTATGATAAACAGGGAACTTATATAATAAAACTAAGAGCATCAAATGCTGATGGCGAGAGTAAAGAAGTTAGTAATACGGTTGTAATTAGAGAAGGAATCAATATTGATTTTACGCATGAAATAATTAAAAGTAATTATTCTCCGGTTGAAGCTATTTTGACCAATAATACTCTTGGAGAGGGACTCACTTTTAAATGGGATTTTCATGACGGAATGCCATCGACTTTTACAGGAAAAACACCTCCAAATGTTGTTTTTACAAGTCCTGGAGAACATGCAATTGCTCTGACGGTTTCTAATGGTTTTGAATCTCAAAAAATAATTAAAACGATAAATGTTGAGCCAATTTTAGTAAGTAGGTTTATGTATGAACCAAAGTTTGAAAATGATGATTATGAGGCTCCTGTTACCATTAATTTTATCAATAAATCGATTAGTGCAACAAGTTATAAATGGACTTTTCGGGGAGGAAATCCTGCCACATCAACAGAAGAAAATCCAACAGTTGTTTTTACGAGCGTAGGAATTCATGAAGTTACTCTTGAAGCATCTAATGATAAAACCAATCAGATTTTTACGTCAACTCTAACAGTACAGCCTGATACAAACCTGCGTATGCTAACCAATATTAAACTCGGAATAAACACATCACACAATAATAACAATATTGGGGCAATGTTTTCGACTACAACCAGACTAGTTTATAAAGCAAACGAAATCAGTGACCAAAACAGTGGTTTAATCGATATTGTATTTCAGGGACTTAACAGTAATCTTACTTACAATAAATTCATTTCACCCGATCAGGTAAACAACTATGGTTTTATATCACTCAAAAATGCACAAAACACCATTTTTGTAAACTCTCAAAACTTATGCAATTGTGGATTAAATTTTACTGAAGCACAGTTTGACGCCATGGTAAATGACAGTCCGATAAAATCATTGAATATAAGCTATAGTGCAGCAGGAGAACAACAGTTTGGATTTACATATCCAAGAATTATTTTGTTTAAAACACAAGACGGGAAAAAAGGGGCAATCAAGATTAAAGATATGGTTAAGAATGGAGCGAGTTCATATATTTTATGCGACATCAAAGTACAAAAACAATAAAGAGGGAGAATTAATTAATGAAAATAAATAATAAAAGTCGTTGGTTTAAACTCCTTGTTGTTTTGATACTTTTAATAACTAAAAATGCTTATTCGCAAAATGTCGATTTAGAAAATTTCTACAAGCATGACTTTAAAGTAACGGGCGGTGTAAATGCAAACATGATATTTTATAATTCGAACCAGCAAAATTCGCGTGAGCCTTTTAATTATCTGCTTTCAGGTAATTTGAATATCAGTGCTTTCAGTTTTAATATTCCAATATTTTACAGCATAACCAATCAGGGAAATAATCTAGGCTATACAGCGCCATTTGACTTCAACAGATTTTGTATTATGCCAAAATACAAATGGGTAAAAGCCTATATAGGCAATGCAAGTATGACTTTTTCGCCTTACACGTTAAACGGAATTCCTTTTAGAGGAGTTGGCTTGGAATTGGCACCACGAAGCCCTTTTAAAATAAGTTTAATGGGAGGACAATTATTAAAAGCAGTATCAGAAGAAAATGCTTTAGGAGGAGTTCCGGTTTACGAACGATTTGGCTATGGTATAAAAACAAGCTTTGAAAAAGAAAGATATAAAATAGGCTGGATTGGATTTTATGCCAAAGACAGAGAAAGTTCACTTGCTTATACAGGAAATGATAATGGAGTAACACCAAAAGAGAACTTTGTAAACAGCCTGCTCTTAAGTACTTCAATTCTAAAAGACATGACCTTCAATGTCGAATATGCACTTTCTGTTGTAACAGACGATACCCGCGCAGAAAGTATTAAGGGAGGAGGTTTTAGAGACCGGCTTTTTTCGGCGAAAGAAAGTACCGCTTTCCTCAATGCATTAAATGTAAATTTTGATTATAACATACAAAAAACAAGACTTGGATTAACATACGAGCGTATAGATCCCAATTATAACACTTTGGGAGCAATGTATTTTAATAATGATTTAGAAAATATTGCACTGCGTCTTTCAAGACCTTTTTATAATGAGAATATCAATGTTTCGGCAAGCTTAGGATATCAAAGAGATGATCTGGCACGCGAGAAAAAGCAAAATACCAAGCGTGTAGTAGGTTCCATCAATATGAATTATAAAATTACAGATCAGCTTAATTTTACAGGAAGCTATTCTAATTTTTCAACCTATACCAATAAAAAACTCGATCAATTTGAACTTATTAATAATCCAAATATCGTAGCAGCCGATACTTTAGATTACACGCAATTATCTCAAAATGCAAACTTAAACTTTAGTTATGCTTTTGGAGAAAAGAATAACCAAAATATGAATTTCAATTACAGTATTGCAGGTCAGGCCAACGAACAGGGGGGAATAATAAGAAAAGGACAGGCGAGTACCGTGCAGAATTATAATTTGGGGCATACTATAAACATTCTTGGAATAAAAACAGCATTAATCAGCACCCTGAATTACACTAATAATCAAGCAGGGTTATTTGATAATTCATCTTTGGGAGCTTCCGTAGCGGTTTCTAAAAAATTATTAAAAGAAAAATTAAACTCCAATTTTGGAGTGTTGTATAATAATACCCAAAGCGATGTAGATACAAGTTCAGTTTTCGGAATAAAATTTAATAACAGTTATACAGTAATGAAAAAACACAATTTTGCATTATCAATGATATCTATGTTTAGGAGCTCAACCAATAAGCCTTCGAATAATGACATCATGCTGAATTTTAACTATGGTTACAGCTTTTAGAAGAAGGGATACCTTAAATATAAAAACGTATTGAAATTCAGTTTTCAATTTATATATAGATTATTTACTATGAAGAAGTTTTACAAAATACATTTATCAACACTATTTTTACTGCTTACGATTTTTAATTCCTATGGACAAGATATAGCACCGCCTGCCGAAATAAATGCAGCGGCCAGTTCAATAGAAAAAATAGCTGCATCAGATCGCTGGGTAGATAAATTTTCAAATCAGGATTTGGTAGAATTGCCCGTTGGGATCAGAAATACAGTAAACAATGTTCAGTATTCAATCGGGATTACAAAAGCTGTTTTCTCTCCGGAATACACTACTTTAACAGTGTTCTGCAGGGTAGATATTCCTCAAAAAGACACAAAAAATGGTCAACCTATGCAGCTTTTTTTTGGTGCAGATAATGTGAAGCTTTCTCATCAGGGAGGGATTATAGGCGAAGCCAAATTGGTTCTATTAGGAAATGTTGATATTCCGTTTAGTGATAATAAATGGCAATTGTCCTTATATGGTGGTTTTGATATGGCAACAGGAAATGTAAATGATGATTTGACATATGTAAAAATTGACTGCGATGGATTTAAAGAAATGAGAGTTTCAGGAGCTGTAGAATTTTCCCGAGATTTGATATTGCCAATTGACCAGAAAACCAAAACTGTTGATGAAGCAAAAACAACTATAGCTAAAACTTATTATAACGGAAAAACAATTCAAATTCCCAATCGTGTAAGAGGGGAATTTAGTTTTACGGCAAGTGACTGGAATGATATTTTAGTAAATGTAAGTCTGCAACCTTTTGTATTAAAAGACAAAAGAAATGGAAAAGATTTTGATGGAAATTTTCAATTTTTGATAAGTAATGCAGTTTTGGATTTAAGTGATTTAAAAAATGATCCAAGTGTGATTTTTCCAGACTATTATTCTAAAAATGCACTTTTAACACCAAGTGAGCAAGCATGGAAAGGAGTTTTTATTCAGGCTTTTGAAGTTGGCCTGCCAAAAGAATTTCAAACCACAGATACAGCAGCAAATAAGGAAAGACTTTATGTAGGAGCCCAAAATCTTATTATAGATAAATATGGAGTATCGGGAACTTTTTATGCAGATAATGTTTTTCCGCTTGATAAAGGTATTACAAGTCAGGAAAAATCATGGGCTTATTCTTTAGATCATATTGATGTTACTATAGCCGCTAATACTTTTGTAAAAGCAAATTTAAGAGGTGAAATACTTTTGCCTATAAGCAAAGCATCTCCAGAAAAGAAAGAAACGCCAAAAGAACCAATAGCAAGTACAGGAGAAAATAAGCCAGTGACAACAGATTCGCCCGCAAAACAACCTCAAACCAAGAGAGCCGGATTATTATATAATGGATTTATTTCAATGGAAGAACAGCAATTGGTTGTTGTTACAAAAGACTCGATCGCCTTTGATATTTGGAAAGCAAGAGCGTTGTTGCTGCCCAATAGTTCTATTGAATTAAAATTAGTAAAAGGAAAGTTTCTTCCCAAGGCCAATCTAAACGGAATAGTTTCTTTTGGAACCAATAAAACGGCTACGGACGATCATGAAGTAGAAGGGAAACAAACAGTTGATTTTAAAGGGATCTCTTTTGAGAATTTGCAATTGCAGACGGTATCTCCTATTATTTCTGTTCGAAACATGGGCTATAAAGGCATGGTTTCCTTTGGTAATTTCCCTGTTTCGATTGGCAACATAAATGTCGCCATTAACGAAAATGATTCCAGAATCGATTTTGATTTAGGAATAAATTTAATGGATGGAACCAGCGGTGCAGGAGCGACAGCACGAGTAGGAATTCTCGGTAAAATGTATGATGATGGCTACAGACAGCGAAGCAAGTACAATGGGCTAGATGTTTCGGCTATCAGTATAGATTGTGAATTTAGTTCATTAAAAATGAAGGGCAGTCTTATATTAATGGAAAAAGACCCTGTTTATGGCGATGGTTTTAATGCAGATTTAGATGTCGATGTTGCTGTTGTTAATGTAAAGGCGAAGGCTATTTTTGGACGTACGAGTTTTAGATATTGGTATTTTGATGCAGCTGCAAAATTGCATAGTGCTCCCGCGCCTTTTATGATTAATGGTTTTGGAGGTGGTGCCTATTATAAAATGCGCAGAAATGAAGATATCGCTATTGCTGATTTCTCTCCTTCAGGATTGAGTTATACACCGGATGAGAAAATAAATTTAGGGGTTAAGGCCTTAGTTTATTTTTTTGCCGGTTCGGAGAAAGTTTGTAATGGTGAAGCCGGATTTGAAATAGCCTTTAACTCAAAAGGAGGAGTAAACAGGCTAGCGATTTTTGGTAAAGCAAAAGTCATGGCAGAAATAAAAGGGCTCAAAGATATCGGTACTTTAGTGGAAAAAGTGAAATCAAATTTAGCGGCAAAGAAGAGTTTACTTAATTTGAGCGCAGGTGATATAATAGGGTCTTTTGTCAGTAACTATCTTCCGAAGGCAAAAGAAGCAATCCCAGAAGCCTTGACAGATTCAATAGGAATAAAAATGATAGCAGCGATAGAATTTGATTTTCAAAATAATTCATTGCATGGTACAATGGATACTTATATCAATACGCCTAAAAACTTTTTATCAGGTACAGGGCCGGGAGGGAGAGCTGTTTGGGCCGTTTTACATAAAGATCCAAAAGACTGGTATCTGTATATTGGAACTCCGGATGATCGCTGCGGAGTAAAGATGGGAGTAGCGGGCATGTTTTTAAAAACAACAAGTTATTTTATGGCCGGAACATCTCTTCCCGGAAGTCCGCCCCCTCCGCCAATCGTAGCACAGATTCTTGGTGTCGATGCCAAAGATTTGAATTATATGCGTAACGAAAATGAATTGGCAAATGGAGGAGGATTTGCCTTTGGCGGAAATCTGGATTTTGATACAGGAGATTTAAGTTTTTTATTATTTTACGCTCGTTTTCAAGCAGGAATGGGATTTGATATCATGCTGAAAGATTATCAAGAAGCACGATGCTCAAATACAGGAGAGCAAGTAGGTATCAATGGCTGGTATGCCAATGGTCAATCTTACGCTTATCTTCAAGGGCAATTAGGAATAAGAGTTAAATTGGCATTCTTAAAGTTTAAAGTGCCAATTATTTCTGGTGGTGCTGCCGTTTTATTACAGGCAAAACTACCAAATCCTGTTTGGATGCGCGGTTATGTTGGAGGCAATATGAATATTCTGGGAGGTTTGATAAAGGGTAAATTTCGTTTTAAATTGGAAATAGGCGAAGAATGTCAATTTGAAAATGCATCACCATTAGGAGGGATTAAATTGATTACAGATGTAACTCCAAAACAAAGTTCATCTGATGTAGATGTCTTTGCTGTTCCACAAGCGGCTTTCTCACTGAAGGTAAATGAAGCATTTGTAATTCCTGAGGATACTGGAGATGTTACGTACAAAGTTATATTAGAAAAATTCAAAGTTTTTGATGGTATAACAGAAATTCCTGGTGCTTTTGAATGGGGTTTAATGAAAGACAAAGTAAATTTTGTTTCCACCGATATTCTACCTCCTGATAAAGAACTGAAAGTTCAGGTTGAGGTTAGTTTTCAAAAGATGATAAATGGTGTTTTTCAGCCAATAAAAGTCGATGGAAAAATAGCTACGGAATATGAAGAAAGAGTATTTACAACCGGTGGAGCTCCAAATTACATACCTCTTAACAACATACAATATTCCTATCCAGTTGTTGATCAAAAATATTTTCTGGAAGAAGAATATCCTAAAGGTTATATTCAACTTAAACGTGGGCAGGATTATTTATTTAATGATGCAAATTGGGAAACAGGTATAAAGATTAATGAAATTGGAAATTCTAACGCAAAAACTGTAGTTTTTAATTATGATACAAGTTCAAATGAAGTTTATTATGATTTACCTAACATCAGCCAGGAGAAGAAATATAATTTGTCAATATTAAGCAATTTGAAACAAGCTCCACAAAGAGGTTCTTCATCAACTATAACGACTAATACAATTAAAGATGACGGAAATGATATACTGATAAAAGAAAATCAAGCTGAAGAATTATCGAAAGCCGAGGGGAGTATTGAACGTTTGTCTTACGCATTTAATACTAGTAAATATAAAACTTTCACTTCGAAGATGAATTCAATTAATACTCAAAACTATAATTTCGGGGTTTTATATTCAGATGTTATTTATTTGACCACTACTATCTCCAGTCAGGAAGCATTTGACTTGGTTGATCTTCAAGGGATAAATTATAGTGGTGATAAAGCATTAATTAGCGCCCAAGCAAAATTAAATGATGAATATTATGCTACAGATATTTTTCCATATTTATACAGAGATTATCCTTTAAACGGTAATTTTTCTATATCTAATAGAGATATAGAGGAGTTGGGAGTTATTCCTGTAAAAGCGATTCCACTTAATGCATTTTACATGACTAGTATTGAAAATAATGTCAATCAATCATGGACAAAAGCAAATTTTCCTTTTAAGTATAATATGCCATTACTTTATAAACAAGACTGGGTTGATTTAAATAATCAAATCATTAACGCTTACATTAATGATGAACCTAATGCAGAATCAATTGCAAAGCGCTTTTTAAATAGTAATTATCTATTCATGCGTTATGGAAATTATGAAATAGTTGTAAAATATAATTTACCTGGAAATAAGCAATCAAATGATTTTACCTACAAGTATAAAAACACTAATAAATTTAGATTGTAGTAAAAAAGTTTTAAATATATTCAGAAATGTAAGGCAAATGAAATTCAATTTATTTTTATAGTTTTATTATTTTATAGTTGTAATACAACTGAGTTTTGTGGTCATGTCTATGATTATGATACTGAAAGACCTATAAAAAATGTTTTTGTAAGGATAAATGATGATATTACCAAAACAGATAGTACGGGATATTTTTTTGTTAACGTAAAATCAAATTCAATAATTGAGATATTTTTAAAAAGGGAAGGTTATGCAAGTAAAAAAATATTTAGAAATCCAAATTCTTCAGGAAAATTTTCCAAAACAAGCTTAAAAGAGAATGTAATTTATTTATATAATAATGAAAGCGATTTTTATAATAAGTGATTAGCTGTTTAAATAAAATTATCTTTTGATAAGATAAATACCCCCAAGTATACAAGCTGGGGGTATTATTTAAACAAAGAATTCAAATTAATCTCTTTCTTTTCTCGAAGTTTTTTTACAATTTTCAAAAAGGCAATGGCAGTTATGTAAGCATCTCCCAAAGCGGTATGCCTGTCTTTTTTAGAAATATCAAATTTATCGGCAAGATCGTCAAGGGTATAATGATCCTTTCTTTCAAACAAATGAGATTTTATTAAAGTCTTTTTATACAAAAAAGCAGTGTCTAAACTGTGATTTTTCAATTCGGGTAAACCATTTCTTTCTAATGCCTTATTGATCATTGTAACATCAAAAACAGTATGATGTGCGATAATAATGGAATCTCCTAAAAAAGCTAAAAATTGCTGTAAAGCCTCTAGTTCACCAGGACGTTTTAAAACAAATGCTTTTAGAATACCATGAATCTGGGCTGTCGATTTATCATAATGATCTTGTTCAATATAAACTTCAAAACTATTCTGAATAGCTATAATTCCATTTTGTAAAACAAGTGCACCAATGCATAAAATGCGGTCATTTTCATAATCGAATCCAGTAGTTTCAGTATCTAAAACAACAAAACGAGTTTCTTCGATAGTAAGATTTTCATCAAAGAGATTTTCTTCTTTTTTCCAGAAATTAAATAAACTCATACTTATACTACGTTTGAAACATTAAATCTAACGCTAATTAATTCCTGAAGTTCTTTGATGGTTTTAAAAGTTCTTTTAAGCTTGATTTTTTCCATTTTTGATAACGATTCTAAAGCTATAAATTGTCCCGAATCATGATGTAAAAGTCCCTGTTTGGTTCTGAATTTCAATAAGGCCTTAAAAGAATAGGAGCATGATAAATACAACTCGCTATTATTAGGTTCTAATTCAGCTAATTTTTCGAAACGCTCTGCTGTGTTACTGATCCCTTTAACTGAATGCGATAAAATCAAAACACGAGCAGCATCTGTTAAAGGCATTAAAGCTCTTCTTTTTATATCGAAATTATCTTTGTTTGCTCCGTCTTGTTCTACTAAAAATTGTCTAAAAAAGCCTGTTGGTGAAGGACTTTGCAATGCACCGCTAACCAAATGAACATAAAAAATCGGATTTGCCTTTATATTTTCAAAAATAGAATCAGACAATTGACTCGCTATTTCTGTATCTCCATACGTCACGCTGTAATCAAAAAAGATAAACGATAATAAAACTTCATTTTTCCCCGGATTTGTAATCCAATGATGTACCTGGCTTTTCCAGTCATCAAGACTCATACACCATTTAGGGTTGGAAGCCATCATTTCGGCTGGACAGTAATCATAACCAATTTCAAAAAGACCTTTATTAATGAGACCAGCAAATTTTAAAAAGTATATTCTGGTTTCGTCCTTAAAAACTTCAGAAACATTCTCATAAACAATCGCATTATCCTGATCAGTATGTAACATTTGCTCACTTCGACCCTGACTTCCCAATGCTAGCCACGCAAACTTGACTGGTGGTGGGCTGCTCATTTTTTCAATACACATTTCGATAACGCGTGTGGTGCAGGCTTCATTTAATTCGGTTATGATTTTGGAAATCAATGTCATTGGAATATTTTGATCTAAATATCCCTGAAGCAACTGCATAATTCTATTTCGGATGGGCTTAATCTCTTTGATTTTTTTGGCTCTTTTTAATGCTTTAATTAAAACAGCCGGATTATTTCCCAGCGCCACCATAACATCATGTTTAGATAGAATTCCAACAGCTTTGGTATTGACAGTTCCGTCTTTCGTTAAACACAAATGACTAATATTGCTTTTCATCATCGCCATTTGAGCCTCCGTAACTGTCATTTTCTTCGGATATGTAATAACAGGCTTCGTCATAATAGTTTCGGCCGTTGTCAGTATCGAATATTCTCCGGTTACGATTTTATTTCGCAAATCTTTATCGGTTAAAATACCTATCGGAAGCATTTCATCAACAATTAATATCGCCCCAACTTTTTTCTTATTCATTATTTTGGCAACATCTCGAGCTGTTGTGGATGGCGAACAAGTGACAATTTTTTTTGAATATTTTATAGGCGTTAAATCAAATGAATTGGTATGTGAATGCATTGTATCATGAACATCATCATCGCCATACAATTTATCTTTATGAATATCTGAATAGGGATTTCGAGTATTGGATGCATAACTCTCAATCAGGAAATTTCCAACAGTTCTATTTTCCAGTGCATAAGGTTTGAAAACAGCAATTGGAATGGCATATAAAATACTTTCTTCATGTGCAACAGCTTCCATAATGTAGTTTTCCTGAGCCAAAAGCGGACGCAAACCAAAAATATCGCCTTCATCACACATATCCAAGACCGTATTTTTTGTGCTTTTCTTTAAAGCCACAGCGCCTTTATGAACAACATAAAAAGAATCATGCGTTTTTTCATTTTCGGCAAAAATCACAGCATCTTTATCTTTATAGATAATCGAAATTTGTTCTGATAGCTTTTCTAAATCCATTTTGTGTAAAAAGCTAAAAGGAGGGAAGTCCTTTAAAAAGTCGGCAACTCTATGCGATATGGTATTTTTCATTAGTTTAGATTTGCGTTTTGCCACAAAGGCACAAAGACACTAAGATATAAAAATTTGCGTCTTTGTGCCTTTGTGGCAAAATTATTTAGTGTGTTTATTCAACTTTATAAACCTTCCCGCGTTGCTTTTCTTCAGAACCAACCATTCCGAATTCAAAGGTGTAAGAATCTTTAGAAGTATTTAGAATCTTCATGCTGATTGCTTTTTCCTCAGCCATGTTCTTTGGATGTTTCTTCTGTAAAACATACTCGCAGTCGCTTACCCAGCGTACTGTTGAGGTATCGGTTTTTCCATCAAAAGTCTCGATTTCTATATTACCTTTTCGTTCAAAGAATGTTGTTTTTTTAACACCATTTACTTCAAACTCAAATTTGAACTTTCCGTTTTTAAAGTCTTTGCAATTGTGTTCTGCGTTATAACACGAGAATAATGTGATTAACGGTAAAAGGAATATAATTTTTTTCATTTTTAAATAAGTTGTTTTTTTAGGAGCTGTTTCCCGCTGTCCTTCCAAATCTTTTGTGCCGAACCCCGGCACAAAAGGATTTTCCCTCCCATCGGGGCTAGAAGAATATCGGATATATAAGAAATAATGTTACTATAGATGCAATAATGATAGTAAGAAAGGCCAAAAAATATAAATTTCGCCTTCTGTTTTTATCAGACTGTTCATCGGCTAATTTTGTTCTGCAAAACCGAATTAAAAGCCACCACCAAAATCCTCCAAAATAAGCATGAAATTCTATCATTTCAGTCTCTTCAATTCATCATCTGTAAAGTTCTTGATTTCTTTTTCTTTGGCAAACTTTTCGGCATTGTAATTTCCGGATTTATTCTTCGGAATTGATAAACTTTCCCAATCACTATTTTTTAATTGCTTTGCATAAAAAACAATCTGGCCAACATGGTAAGGGTAATGTGCCAATTGACGATTTATAGCTTCAATAACAGTATGGCCTTCATTTCGGATATAAATAATATTCGAAAGTTGTTCTGGTTTTAGACTATTTAAAGCATCTAGAAAACAAGCCCAGCCTTTATTCCAGGCGATTAAAACTTCTTCTTTAGATTGAAAATCATTTTCGAATTCAGCATCACGATTACGCCATTCTTTTTCTCCATCAGAAGTTAAAAAGTCTGTCCAACGCGAAAGCATATTGCCGGAAATGTGTTTTATAATGGTTGCAATACTATTGGTGTCTTCGTTTATTGCTACAAAAAGCTGTCCCGGTTCTAATTGATCCATCGCTTTTTCTCCCAGCATTTTATAGTATAAAAACTGCTTTTTAACGCTTTCTAAATAGGATTCAGTAGTTTCCATATTTATACAATTTTAATATCATACTTATCTAATAGTCCCACAATTCCCTGATTAGAAAATTGCGCTTTTCGCATCGGATTAAATTCCGGATCAATTTTATAATTATACGCCGTTCTAAAATCTACCGATGCCAATTGTGTTTCATTAAAAATAGCGCCATCTAAATCACAATTATCAAAAACCGAACTTGTTAAATTAGTCCCTATAAAAGTAACTTCTCGAACAGAACAATTAATGAATTTGGTTTTCGGCATTTTTTTGTTCGAGAAAATGGCGTAATCTAAGGCTGTTTCTTCAAAATAAACCTGAAATAAAAAGTCATCACATTCATTAAAAGCGATTCCCAAAAGCTTGCAGTTTTTAAAAGTAACATTCTTTAAATTAGTGCCTGCCAAACTGGTCATCGACAAATTGCAGTCAATAAATTCACAGTCTAAAAAAGTATTGTAAGCAAAATTACTGTTTGAAAAATCACAGTTTCTAAAAACACAATCCTCAAACTCCCGGTTGTTTATTTTTTTGTCAATATAAATGACTTTCTCGAACGTTTTCTGAATGTGAATTATACCTTCCATGTAATTTATTTAATAAGAAATTAAAAGTTTGCGGAGTTAAACCTAACAGGTTTTAAAAACCTGTTAGGTTTGTCAAGACATTTAAGAAATTAGTCATTGAACAAACCTTTCATAATGATTTTCAATCCGTAAAAAATCAAAAACATAGCACTTAAACAAGCGACAATCCCAATTCCTAAAACCAAATAATGCCAATTCGTATGTTGATTCATAAAAGCATTATAAATCAACGAAGGACCAATAAATAATAAAGGCAACGAACCCGATAAATATTTAATTCCTTTTCCTAATAATTCTTTATTTGTTGCCATTTTAATTTTGTTTCAAGTTTGAAAAAGTTTCAGGTTTCAGGTTTGACAGACTTTGCGACCTTCGCGTAAACTCTTTGCGAACTTTGCGGTTAAGTCACATCTTACATTTCACAAAAAACTTTTTACTTTAAATAATTGTCGACAGCGTTTCTCACACTGCCATATTTTTTTAATAATTCAGATGCTTCTTCATATGAAACAGGAATTTCTCCCATAATCATTTTGACACCGCGATCGACCAATTTGATGTTGCTCAACTGCATATCGACCATTTTATTTCCTTTCACTTTTCCAAGCTGAATCATCGCTGCGGTCGAAATCATGTTTAGAACTAATTTCTGAGCTGTTCCGGCCTTCATTCTCGAACTTCCGGTAACAAACTCTGGCCCAACTACAACTTCAATAGGAAATTGCGCTGTCAAAGCCAATGGACTCCCAGCGTTATTAGTGATACATCCGGTAAGGATATTATTTTGATTACAAGTTTCTAAACCGCCAATAACATAGGGAGTTGTTCCAGATGCAGCAATACCAATTACAACATCATTTGCACCAATATTATTAGCTTGCAAATCGATCCAGGCTTGTGTTGCGTTGTCTTCGGCATTTTCTACGGCACGACGAATTGCAGTGTCTCCGCCGGCAATTATTCCGTTTACTAAATCAAAAGGAACGCCAAAAGTAGGTGGGCACTCTGAGGCATCAACAACGCCCAAACGTCCAGAAGTTCCGGCTCCGATGTAAAATATTCGCCCGCCTAGTTTTAATTTTGCCACAACCTGCGCCACTAAAGCTTCGATTTGTGGTATCGCTTTCTCAACTGCATTGGGCACAGTTTTGTCTTCATTATTGATATTGGTAAGCAGTTCATGAACTGACATTTTTTCTAAATGTTCGTATTTTGATGCTTGTTCTGTAGTTTTTGTAAAGGTCATTTTTCGTAGTTAATTAGACTAGCCAAAAATACTCTTTTTTATTGCAATTTCGAAATTTGAAAAGCAAAGACGCAAAGATTTAATTTGTTTTTTTATTGTTATTCCTACTCTTTTGAATCCTTGTTAAAAGAACTAAAATATTATATTTGTTGGATAATCAAAAAATGAATGGATAAATTAGGCTTTTTAGATGGCATTGCTCGGATTGCCGTTTTTGTTTCGTTATTGTTGGCACTTTTTTTACTGACAGTAAAAACGGAAAATAAACTGGCCAACCGACTATTTGCCTGTTTTATTATTTTTTCAGGAATTGATTTCAGTGGACTTTTAGTCTATTCTTTTCCACAAGAATATGTTGATTTTGAGATTTTGAGAAGTACAACGTGCTTGCTGGAAATGCCTTTGATTTATTTGTATGTTTTAGCGGTGTGTTATTCTGACTTTCGATTGAAGTGGAAGCATCTAATTTATACGCTACCTTTTATAATTATGAATGTAGTTTTTATGCCAAGATTTTATTTGAAATCGGGTATCGAAAAAGAACTCTTTGTCGCTAATTATAGTCAAATGTTTGAAGCCTATTTTTTTCATATTTTAATTGAATTACAATACTTTTTTTATGTAATAAGTATATTTTTAATTTTAAGAAAGTATAAAAAAATCTACCTCGAAAATTATACTAATCCCAGCACCTCCACTTATAAATGGCTTTTTCAGATGAACTGTGTGTTTTTAATTATGCATTCTATTGCAGCTTCTAAAAATATATTGCGTTACACAGCTACCAGAGATACTTTTCTTTGGGGAAATGTTCTGATGGTAATTACGGCCTTGTCCGTAATATGCTGGTTTGTAATGAAAGCGTTAAATCATCCGGAACTTTTTAGAGGAATCAATTCTCAATTAAAGCTAACGAAAGACATTCTTCCAAAAAACAATGAAAATGCAATCGAAGTAAAAGAACATCAGAATGAAGTTGTTGATACTCAAATCCTGACGTTGAAACAATATATGGCTGATAAAGAACCTTTTCTTGATCCGTCGCTTACGATTCAGGAATTGGCCAATCAAATTGATATTCCGGTTCGGGATTTATCCGTTTTGATAAATCATAAAATGGATCAGCATTTTTTTGATTTTGTAAATGAATATCGAATCCAAAAAGCAATGAATATTTTAAAAGATGAGTCTAAAAGTCAGCTTACCGTTTTAGAAATTTTATATGAAGTTGGTTTTAATTCAAAATCTTCATTCAATACTTCTTTCAAAAAGTATACAAATCTCACGCCTACAGCTTATAGAAATGCAGTATAATAAATCAAGTAGTCAAAAAAATGGATATAGATAGCTTTTTGAGTCTTATGGGCCGGATGTCGGTTTTTGTTTCATTGTTGCTGGCATTCTTTTTATTTACTGTAAAAACACAAAATAAATTAGCAAATAGGCTATTTGCTTCTTATTTACTATTTTTTGTACTTGATGATATAGGAATTTTTATTAGTGAAGCTTTCATTAAAGATTATCTTAATTTAGAATTTTTCAGATGGACTACTTGTGCTTTGACACTTCCTGTTTTTTACCTGTATATAATCTCCGTTTGTTTTGCTGATTTTCGATTAAGAACGAAGCATTTGATTCATGCAATTCCGTTTGTATTTACAAATGCAGTTTTTGTAAGCAGAATCTATTTTTTAAATGACGTGGATAAAATGCAGTTTTATGAGCAGCGCAGTCAAATGCCAGAATTTTACTTTTTTCAGTTGATGCTGGCTTTACAAATTGTATTGTACAGCATTGGCGTATTTTTAGTTTTAAAAAAGTATAAAGAAATATATCGGGAAAATTATACTAATCCGAAGACTTCTATTTTTAAGTGGTTGTTTCAAATATCGACTGTATTTTTTAGTTTGTATTACTTATCAATAGCTAAGAATATTTTAAGATTTACCAATTTTGAGTTACTATGGATTTGGGCAAATGTAATCATGCAATTTTTAGCCTTGGTAGTAACTTGCTGGTTTGTGTTAAAAGCATTGAATCATCCCGAGCTTTTTAGGGGTATAGATTCTAAATTGCAATTAGCAAGAGATATTCTTCCAAAGGAAAATAAAAGCGCTGTGGAGACAAAAGAGCAGCAAAACGATTTAATTACAGCTCAGATTTCGGCATTGAAACAATATATGGCCGGGAAAGAACCTTTTCTTGATCCATCGCTTACAATTCAGGAACTCTCAAATCAAATAGATATTCCGGTTCGTGATTTATCCATTTTGATTAATCATCATATGGATCAGCATTTTTTTGATTTTGTAAACGAATATCGCATTCAAAAAGCCATGAGTATTCTGAAAAATCCCTTAAAAAAAGATCTTACAGTTTTAGAAATTCTCTATGAAGTAGGTTTTAATTCAAAATCGTCTTTTAATACATCTTTTAAAAAATATACTAATTTAACACCTACAGCGTACCGAAACGCTTCATAATAAAGGTTTTGTAAAAAGTCGTACGACATGCTAGATAAAGTCGAACTGATTTCCTGAACAGAAATTGGTTCGACTTTTTTTTGTCGGTCGCCTTCTCAAAATTTCTAAGGCAACTTTGCTTCAAATTAATCGAACAAGTTTAAAATTAGAAATCATGAAAAAAGTTAATCTTTTTATTTTTTTACTATTGCCTCTTTTTTGTTTAGCACAAACATCCTTTAAATTAAATGGAAAAATTGCCGACGAAAAAACAGCAGTTGCCTGGACAGATGTTGTAATCGTAAATCAAGACGGAAAAATTATAAATGGAACAACAACAAAAGAAGACGGAACTTTTGAAGTAATCCTGAATAAAGGATTCTATAAAGTCAAAATTAATACGCAGGGATATGCTGAATTTGAGGAAGAAATTAGGATTGAAAAAGACACCAATTTAGGTTTGATAATTTTAAAGGAAAATGTAACCAATTTGGGAGAAGTGGTCATTCAATCCAAAAAAAGTACAATTGAACAAAAAACAGATCGTTTGGTTTATAATCTGGAAAATAATGTAACAAACGTTGGCGGAGATGCTTTGAGCGCCATAAATACTGCGCCTGGAGTCGTGGTGCAAAATAACGCAATCAATGTATTGGGAAAAGGAACTTCCAGAGTTATGATTGACGGAAGAATGATTGAATTAACGGGAGAAGAACTGAATAATTTCCTGAAATCTATTTCGGCAAATGATATTAAAAATATCGAAATTATAAGTAACCCGTCATCAAAATATGAAGCAGAAGGAACCGGTGGATTGATCAATATTATTATGAAAAAAGGAGCTCGTAATTCCTGGAAAAATACAACCACAGCTTCGTATGACCAGAATAAATATGGAATTTATGCTTTAAGAAATAATTTCTTTTATAATAAAAATAAGTTCAGGGTTTCGGCCAGTATCAATGCAAAAACAGGTTATAGAAATATTGAGGAAGGTCTTGACATGTATTTTGTTGAAGGACCTTCGAAAATGAAGGCAGTAACTAAATTGAATGAAGATAACCTGTCTGGAAAAGTAGCTTTGGATTATGATTTATCAGAAAATACAAGCATCGGTTTTCAATTTTTAAAAGATAAAAGCAATCCTGATTTTGACTCCGATATTAGAATAGACCAATATAATACTCAAAATCAATTAGAAAGTTATGTAATTAATGAGAGCTTTTTAGACCGAAAAACAGGTAATCAAACGTATAATCTGCATCTGATTACAAAACTGGATTCATTAAATCGAAAATTATCATTTGATGCAGATTATTTTGATTTTGATTCAAAATTTGACCGGGATTTTATCGCAAACAATTATGCATCAGATGGGACTTTTGTCGATATAAATCAATCGGCAAGTAATCTTTCGAATCAGGATATTAATAATTTGAGCTTTAAGGCAGATATGGAGCATCCGCTAAAAGCTTTAAACTTATCGTATGGCGCAAAAATGAGTTTTACAAAAAGCAATAGCGATGTAGTTTTTTTTAATACAATCACTGGCACTCCGGTATTAGATACTAACCAAACAAACCAATTTAAATACACTGAAAATAATCAGGCGGTTTATATTAGTGCTGACAAAAAAATCAATGAAAAATGGATTTTTCAGGCAGGGTTACGATTAGAAAACACACAGACAAATGGTTTTTCGAAAACATTAAATCAGGAGACAGTAAATAATTATTTTAAATTATTTCCAACCTTTTATACTTCTTATCAGAAAAACGAAAACAATACTTTTAGTTTAAATTATGGAAGGAGAATTAAAAGACCGAGTTTTTCATTATTAAATCCATTTCGAGTTTATATCAGCAGCAATAGTTATTCAGAGGGAAATCCGTTTTTAAAACCGTCTTTTAGTGATAATTTTGAGTTTGTACATTCGTATAAAAAAATATTGAGAACCAGTATTTACCTTAATTCTATAACAGATGGATATGGCGTAATTTTTACTGCAGATCCCGAAACATTGACACAAGTTATATCGAGAGAGAATTACTTTAAAGGCCTTAATTACGGAATTGGAGAAACATATTCAGCGAATTTTGCAGCTTGGTGGCAGAGTGAGAACTCCTTGTACTTCTTGGGTTCAAATATTAAATTCATAAAAGATATTAATGCAACACCAGTAAACGGTCTTGAAGTCGATTTCTCAACAAACAATACTTTTTCATTGGGTAAATCAACAAAATTACAAGTCGATTTTAACTATACTTCGCCTTATAAAAGCGGTTTGTATGATACAGGATATACATCGAGTTTGAATATTGGTTTTAAACAGGATTTATTAAACAAAACCATGCAGATTGCGTTTTTGGTAAATGATATTTTTAATACATCTTATCTAAAAAACGATGTTTCAATTGTAAATGGCGTAAAACAGGTATATAATCAAAATGAAAGCAACAGATTTGCCCGACTATCTTTAGTTTACAATTTTGGAAACAAAAAAATTAACGTAAGCGAGCGTACTTTAGGAAATCAAGACGAGAAGAATAGAGCCAGGTAAATTAGATAATTAGTCAATTAGAAAATTAGATAATTTTGGGAGTATCCTAACAGGTTTTTAAAACCTGTTAGGTATTTTTTTTCGTGTGAAGTTTTTTTGCGTGAGGGGATAGGAGTAGGCTACCGAAGTAGCACGGATAGCCCGACCGAATTTGCGAAAGGCGCACATAAGCGGTTTGTTACATAGCGCCTTTTGTGAATTTGGTCACGCCCTAATTATAATACGAATGCCAATAAAATTCCGAGAACGATCATGGAAACTTTGGCAACATTGAATTTATGTCCTTCACTGCTTTCAAAAATAATAGTCGATGAAATATGGAATAAAATTCCGATGACAATGGCAGTTATTTCAGTGTAATATTGATTTAGAATGGGTAAATATTCAGAGGCGATTGTACCAAGCGGTGTCATAATGGCGAAGGTTAGCATGAAAGCAAAAATCGCTTTTTTGTTGAGATTGGCATTGATAAAAAACGTGGTTAAAATCACGGCAATTGGCAAATGATGAATCGCGATACCGAGTGCTAAACCATGATGATGACTTACCGGAAAACCCTCTAAAAAGGCGTGAATACACAAGCTGATAAAAAGCAACCACGGAATCTGAGACATTTGTGCATGTCCGTGAACGTGCCCGTGTTCAGCTCCTTTTGAGAAAAACTCCAATATGATCTGGAATAAAATCCCGACCATAATAAATAAACCAATATTATGATTGTGAGATTCGTAAACTTCAGGCAACAAATGCATTACAGTTAATGATAATAAAAATGAACCGCTAAAAGCAAGCAATAATTTTAGATTGGTTTTGTTTTTTGGTTTTAAAAACAAAGCCACAGCATAACCTAAAAGTACAGAAAATAAGGGTAGTAAGTAATTCATCTTTGTTGTTTAATCGTTGATTTGTTTAATCGGTTAATTGTTTTTTTGCTTAGCGATTAAACGGTTAAACAATTAAACGATTCACCAATTTATTTAAAAATCATGATTAATCGTTCGCTTTCGGTTTTATGGAATTTTTTGAGTTTATAATCTCCAAAAATATCCAAAAGAAAAATTCCGGCTTCGGCCATTAATCCTTCAAAATCTTTTAAAGTTAAAGCTTTTACTTTTTCGGTAAAATGATATTGATGTCCTTGATCTTCAAAATCAATTTCTTTAAAAATATGTCCGTCTTCAAGGTATCTTTTGATTTTAAAATCGATTCCGTCAACGGTTTTTACTTCTTCGGGAACCAAAGTTTCGATTACCTGAGCGACATTCATAAAATCAATCACGGCAAAACCGTATTCAGATAAACTTTCTTTGATCGCTTTTAAAGTCGTCAAATTATCATCATCGCTTTCGAAATAACCAAAACTGGTAAACAAATTAAATATAGCATCGTATTTTTCTTCGAAGGGTTCACGCATATCGTGGACCTTGAAATGTAGGGTTTCGTTGCTGTTTTTGCTGGCCTCTGCAATACTATTTTCAGACAAATCGGCGCCTAAAACATCAAAGCCAAGCTGGTTTAAATAAATAGAATGGCGTCCTTTTCCGCAGGCTAAATCCAATACTTTTGCCTTTTCAGGAAGATTTAGGTAATGCGTAAGATTATCCATAAAAATCTGAGCCTCTCGGTAATTTCGGTCTTTATAAAGAATGTGATAATACGGAGTATCAAACCATGATGTAAACCAGTTTTCGGTGTTACGCTCCTGATTTGGTGTTGATGAGTTTGGTGCTTCAGACATTTATTCTATTTCAATTAATTCAAAGTACCGCAAATTTAGTGTATTTTTGCCGAAAAATAACTATTTCGCGAGGATACCTATATAAATGGTAATATGCATTTGCGATTGGAGTTGTTTTTTTAAACAAAAATAAAGATGGAAGAAAATTTTAGAATGATAGCCAAATGTTTTTTTGGTTTCGAAGAAATATTAGAAAAAGAATTACGTGATCTTGGTGCTCAGGATGTCGAAAAAGGAGTGAGAATGGTAAGCTTTAAGGGCGATAAAGGTTTTATGTACAAAGCCAATTTATCGTTGCGTACTGCGCTTAAAGTTTTAAAACCAATTTATTCGTTTAGGGCAAACAACGAGCAGGCATTATATAAAGGAATTTCGGGCGTGAACTGGTCTAAACTTTTGAATGCCAACCAAACTTTTGTAATTGATGCAACTGTGCATTCCACTTATTTTAATCACTCAGAATTTGTTTCTCAGAAATGTAAAGATGCGATTGTCGATCAGTTTAGAGAAAGAACAGGTCAGCGTCCGAGTATTGATAAAGCTTTTCCAGATCTAAGGATCAACGTTCATATCGATAAAGATCAGGTTTCTGTTGCTTTGGATACTTCAGGAAATTCATTGCACCAACGTGGTTACAGAACGGCTACGAATATTGCACCAATCAACGAAGTTTTGGCGGCAGGAATTTTATTGTTATCAGGTTGGGAAGGTCAAAGTCACTTTTTAGATCCAATGTGTGGATCTGGAACTTTTTTGGCTGAGGCGGCTATGATTGCTTGTAACATTCCGGCAAACATCAACAGAAAAGAATTTGCTTTCGAAAAATGGAAAGATTGGGATAATGATTTATTTGATCAGATTGTAAACAGTTTGATGAAAAAAACAAAAGAATTCCATTATACAATAAAAGGTTTTGATAAAGCGCCAAGTGCTGTAAACAAAGCGAAAGACAATATCAAAAACGCTAATTTAGAAGATTACGTTACCATTTCAGAAGATAACTTTTTTGACACTGAAAAAGCGGTTGAAGGAAAACTGCATATGGTTTTCAATCCGCCATACGATGAGCGTTTGGATATTCACATGGAAGAATTCTACAAAAATATCGGAGATACTTTAAAGAAAAGTTACCCGGGAACAAACGCATGGTTTATCACTGCAAATCTTGAAGCTTTAAAATTTGTTGGATTAAAACCGTCAAGAAAAATCAAACTTTTCAATGCAAGTCTTGAAGCACGTTTGGTAAAATACGAAATGTACGAAGGAAGCAAGAGAACGAAATTTCAGGTGTAAGGTTCTGAGGTACTAAGACACTAAGGTGCTAAGATTTTTAGCTTTGTGTCTTACAATTTTAGAATTATAATTTAGAAATAAAACAATTAGGTTCAATGAGTAAAAACTTAGCATCTTAGTACCTCAGAACCTTAGCAACTTTTAAAAAAATGTCAAAACTACAAGTAAGAAGCTTTTTATATCAATTAGGATGTTTCGCAATTTTATTTATTGCGGGCCGATTTGTAATTGCTAACTATACACAATTAACCGGGATCTGGATTCCGATGACGGCTTTTATTGTTGCCACTTTGATTGCGCCTAAATTTCAGGCGGTAAAAACCAAAGATGGTGAGAAGCTTTTTATGAAATGGATTTTTATAAAAGGAATCAGGGAAATTGGATAATTAGCTATATTATATGAGGAAAATTGGACTTATAGGCGGTATTAGCTGGGTTTCTACAGCAGATTATTACAAACTTATAAACGAGGGAATAAATGAAAAAATGGGAGGATTAAACTTCTCTGAATGTTTGATTTATTCGTTCAATTATTCTGATATAAAAAAGAATAACGAAGCCAACGATTGGGATTCGACTTTTGAAATGCTTTTTAAAGGTTGTGAATTCTTAAAGTTAAGCGGAGCAGAAGCGATTGTTTTGTGCGCCAATACGATGCATCTTATAGCTGATCGACTTGAAGAAGCAATTGATTTGCCTCTTATTCATATTGCAACGGCTACGGCTGTTGAAATTCAGAAGCAAGAAATAAAAAAAGTGGGTTTGTTAGGAACTAAGTTTACGATGGAACTCGACTTCTTTACAAATAAATTGAAAGCAAAAGGAATAGAAGCTATAATTCCGGAAAATCAGGAAGATAAAGATTTTGTTCATACTACAATTTTTGAAGAATTAGGTAGAGGGCTTGTAACTCCGGAAACTAAAAAGCGTTATTTAGAAATTGCAAATCAGTTAATAGAAAACGGGGCCGAAGGAATTATTTTAGGCTGTACCGAAATTCCATTAGTAATTAAACCAGGAGATCTTTCGGTACCAATTTTTGATACTACATTGATTCATTCAAAGGCAGCGGTTGAATTTCAATTATCGTAAATATTTAAAATTAAAAAAGCCTCAAATTTTTAAATTTGAGGCTTTTTTAATATCTGTAAAAAATTACTTTTTAGGTTGTTCTTTTTTAGCTGTAGGAATAATTGTTTTTTTCTTATAAATTGGAATAAAGTAAGAAACAGTATAATTAAAACCGATTCCAAAACTTCCATCATAAGTTCTGTTAAAACCAGGAATATAAAGATTATCAAAGCCGTCTGGTTTTGTATTCGCGACCAACATTTTCAGTTGAACGCCAAAGCCTACAAAAACATTATTGAAAACTTTTGCTTTTAATCCCATAGCAACTTCAATCCAGCCAGCTGTAAGGCCGTTGTATTTTTTATTATCAACAATTGGTGGCTGTTCTCCCCAATACGGATTTGGATTATAGATTTTGTAACTGTTTAATTCCTGACTAAAAGTACTAAAACCACCTCGTAAACCTATAGTAATGAGGTTTTCCATATCAAGCCAGTTTTGGTACAAATTATAATCAAAACCTCCTTTAATATAAGTTCCGGTAGCAGTAGAATTCAATCTGTCGTCATCGGTTGTTTTATCTTCAAAACCAAGTTCTGCCGCGATATAGTATTTTTTAGTTAAACGAAAATCTCCAACAATTTCGATTCCTTTATAATCTTTGTCATACAGGCCACGAGTCAATTTATACAAATCAACACCAACACGAAGGCCATAACGATCGGTTTTTATACTGTCTGGTTTAACTTCCTGAAGTTCTGGTTTGGCAGTTTCAGTTTTTGGTTTAGCTGGTGCAGTTTCTTTTTTTACTGTTGTAGTTGATGTTTCCTGGGCCTGAACCAAAACCATTGAAAACAATAAACAACTACTAAAAAAATACTTTAATGTGTGTTTCATTTTCGGTTTCAATTTTAGGATTTATTACAAATACTTGTTGCATCCAAAGTCCGTTACCATCCGCATCTGTCAGTACAAAAGGAATAGATACAGGAGGACTGCTCGATACAGGATTCAGAGTAAAAGTAGTTTTAAAACCACAAGCTCTGGAAACATATATATCCTGATGGGTGTAATTAAATCTAATTGCATCTTTGTTGATTGCAGCAGGATTTGGGTTTTGAGAATCTGAAATAAAAGTAAAAGTAGTTGATTCTGCGTTTGTTTTTAACGGAATTGAAATTGTACTTCCGTTTGCTAAATATTTAGTTGTTTCATCTCCGCTTTCATTGAAAATAATTCCTCCGTTTACTTCAGATTTGTCTTGTCCAATTACTTTTAAATTAGTAACATTTTTAAGTAGTGTTGGATTATTAATGTCATAAAAAGTAATTACTAATCGCGGAGTAGTGGGCGTATCTGGATCACAAATGTCATCTTTCTCGCAGCTCGATAAGCCAAAAGTAAAAACTAATAAAAAAGAAATTATTTTTTTCATTTATATAAATTGTGTTATCTAAGTTCTAAAAGTACAACATTTTCAACATGGTGCGTCTGCGGAAACATATCAACTGGTCGAACGCGGGTAACTTTGTATTTTTCGTCCATTAAAGCAAGATCTCTCGCTTGTGTAGCCGAGTTACAACTCACATAAACTATTTTTTCAGGAGCAATCTTCATGATTTGATCAATAACAGCTGCGTGCATACCATCCCTTGGCGGATCTGTAATAATAACATCTGGTTTTCCGTGTTGTGCAATAAAACTTTCATTGAACACTACTTTCATGTCTCCAACAAAAAACTCACAATTTGTAATATTATTGCGTTCTGCATTGGCTTTGGCATCTAAAATAGCTTCAGGAACACTTTCTACACCAATTACTTTTTTTGCTTTTTTAGAAACGAACTGAGCAATCGTTCCTGTTCCTGTATATAAATCATAAACCGTTTCGTTACCTGTAAGTCCGGCAAAATCACGTGTTATTTTGTACAGTTCATAAGCCTGATCAGAATTGGTCTGGTAAAATGATTTAGCATTGATACTAAATTTCAGACCTTCCATTTCCTCCAAAATATAATCTCTACCTTTATATAGTTTAATGTCCTGATCGTATATTGTATCGTTCTGTTTTGAATTTACGACATATTGTAATGAAGTAATTTGTGGGAATTTTTCATATAAATGATCCAAAATCAATTCACGATTTTTCTTGTCATTTTCGAAAAACTGAATCAAAACCATGATTTCGCCAGTCGAAGCAGTACGAATCATAAAAGTTCTTAATAAACCTGATTGTTCTCGCGGATTAAAAAAAGCTAAATTATGTTCGTTAGCAAAATCTCTGATTTCATTTCTGATAGCATTTGAAGGATCTTCCTGTAAATGACATTTTTGAATGTCCAGAATTTTATCCCACATTTTAGGAATATGAAATCCTAAAGCATTTCTGTTACCCAGGTCTTCAGTGCTTCCAATTTCCTTTTCTGTTAACCAACGGCTGTTAGAAAACGAAAATTCCATTTTATTTCTATAGAAAAACTGTTTTTCAGAACCCAAAATAGTTTCGAATTCCGGAAGTTCAACTTTTCCTATACGCTGTAAGTGGTTTTTTACTTCATTTTGTTTGTAATACAACTGTTGGCTGTATTTCATATTTTGCCATTTGCATCCCCCACAAACTCCAAAATGCTCGCAAATTGGTTCAATGCGATGTTCTGATAATTCGTGAAATTTTACGGCTTTGCCTTCGTAATAGGCTTTTCTTTTTTTGAAAGTTTGTACGTCAACTACATCACCCGGTACTACATTCGGAATAAATATTACTTTTCCGTCTGGAGCCTTAGCTACTGATACTCCTTTTGCTCCAGCATCAAGAACCTGGATTTGATGAAAGACAACTTTGTCTGTATTTTTTCTTCCCATAGCGCAAAAATAAGGGTTTGTAAACTTTTATAAATTTAAATTTTAAAATATTTTATCAAATTTTTGAATTTATTAGTTTAAATGAGTTTAAAAGTTAACTTTGTTTTTAGTATTATCCCTGAATGCTACTTTTTTAACCTATAGTTTTGTTATGTTTTTATGAATTTGTATCACAATCTTTCACAAATAAGCTTTCTGAAAAAAAGCTATTCATTCAAATTTCTGTTTGTGGCTTTTATAGGTATTCATATTCCGTTAATTGGGATTTTATTTTTTGTACTATTTTACGCTCAGGATATTTCGGCCACCTCTATTTTGGTTTTTTCTTTAATAATGACCTTATTGGCGACAGTAATAACACTTTTAGTTTTAAAACAATTAATTAAGCCTATCTCAGTAGCATCAAAATCATTAGATGATTATCGGAATAACAGAAGACTTTCTGTTTTGCCTACAGAATATACAGATGAAGCTGGTTTATTAATGTGTAATATTCAGGAATCTATTTATGAAGCAGAAAGTTTTATAAACGAAAAGCAGGATTTAATTTATATGCTTTCGCATGATTTGAAGAATTTTGCGGGAAATCCTCAAGGGCTGGCAAAGTTAATTTTAAGTGAAAATCCATCTGAATCCATAAAACATTTAGCCGATTTAATTTGTGAATCGACCAATTTGCAATTTCGTTATATAGAGAATTTTATAAAATTGCTGAATGAACAAGATCAGGTTGTAAAATTTAATCAGGAACCTCGAGAAATAATATTCCCTAATATTTTGCCTTTCATTAATGAACAGGTAGAGCAACGTTTGATTGATAAAAATATCAAATTAAGTCTGAGTTTAGAAACAGTAGCAGCTACCCTTAGAATTGATGAAGGTTTGTTGATTCAGGTTATTGTAAACTTAATAAGTAATGCAATTAAGTTTTCTTATTTTGACAGTGAAATCAAAGTCAGAATTTATAGCGAAGATTCAAAATTGATAATTACAGTAATCGATAAAGGAATTGGTTTCAATAAAAACCAGATTGAAGAGTTATTTAAAAAATTCACGAAAATGAGCCGATTAGGAACGGCAAATGAATCTTCGACAGGAATTGGTTTATATTTGTGCAAAAAAATTATTGAAAGAAATAAAGGAACTTTAAGCGCAGCCAGCGAAGGTAAAAACAGAGGAGCTGAGTTTAAGATTGAGTTTGAGATCTAATTTTTTCTTTTTTTGATGATTTCATAATTGACAATCGTAAAAAAATAAAAGCATAAATCAGCGGAAATTTTTCCGAAAATAATTCCGAAAAAATAATTCCCAAATAGAATTGGCATCCAATACATGCAAAAAGGACGAATTACTAAAAAGTCTAAAAATGCAGGATAGCCAAATTCTAATACTAAATTTTTCAGTAGTAAAACAATCTCTTTAAAAGTTGTGTCTTTGTTCTGTACTTTATTTTGCTTTGAAAGTTTTTTATAAGCTGTAATAAAAATGACACTGTAAAAAGCCAGATATTCCGAAAAAGTAATAATGTACGCTGTTGTTAATCCGCTATAGATTTTACTAAAAAGAGAAGCTGTAAGCGCGGCACTTGTACTAGCTAATTCAGCATATTTATAACGATCAAACCATTCTTTAAATTGTGATTTTGTAAGCATTTCTTTTCTAGTAACTAAGTTATTTAGTAGCTAAGTTACTAAGTTTCGTTTTTAGATAATAGTATTTCTGCCTTTGTTATCTTAAGTGCCTTAGGAACAGGTTTTACTATTTTTGAATTTTAGATTTAAGTTCGGGAACTTAAAAAAAACTTGGAAACTTAGAATCTCAGTAACTTAGCATCTTAAATTACCATAAATGATGAACAGAAGGTTTAATGTATTCTTCATAAATCGCGTTCATGGCCTTACTCTTTTCAGGAGTTAATTTTGGCAGATCATAAACGGATAAATTTGACATAACATGATTTGCTGTAGAAGCGCCGGGAATAATACAACTGATATCCTGAAAACTCAAAATCCATTGTAACGCAATAGGTGCAAGATTAGTTGTTTCAGGAAATAATGCTTTTAGTTTTTCTACCGCTTGTAGTCCCAATTCGTAATCGATACCAGAAAAAGTTTCGCCTTTATCAAAAGCATCTCCATTACGATTAAAATTGCGATGATCTTGTGGTTCGAAAGTGGTTTTCGAATCAAATTTACCTGTTAAAAGCCCACTTGCTAAGGGAACGCGGGCAATAATTCCAATATCTTTTTTTCTGGCTTCAGAAAAAAACAATTGTGAAGGGCGTTGGCGAAACAAATTAAAAATAATTTGTACTGTGGTTACATTCGAATATTCGATTGCTTTTAATGCTTCTTCCACTTTTTCGACACTTACGCCAAGATTTAAAATTTTCCCCTGATCTTTCAAACGATCAAACATTTCAAAAATTTCAGGTCGATAATAAACTTCGGTAGGAGGGCAATGTAACTGAATTAAATCTAGTGTTTCTAAATTCATTCTTTTTAAACTGTCTTCAACAAATTTCTGAAGCACTTTTGGTTGATAGCCTTCACTAACGTGCGGGTTAATATGTCGCCCGCATTTTGTAGCTACATAAATTCGTTCTGATCGTGAACGTACAACTCTTCCAACAGCAGTTTCGCTTAAACCGTTTTCATAAACATCTGCAGTATCAATAAAATTTACACCATTATCAATCGCAGTATTCAAAAGTTCGTCTGCTGTTTTGTTATCAAAAGCAGATCCCCATTTTCCGCCCACTTGCCAGGTGCCAAGTGAGATTTCGGATATATTAAAATTTGTTTTTCCTAGTTTTCTGTAATTCATTTTTTTAAGGTTCTAAGTTGCTAAGGTTCTCAGATGCTAAGTTTTTTTTAAAGGCGTTAAAAAGGTAAGTTTTAAGTTGCAAAGATGATTTTGTGTAAGGTAAAAAAAGACTTAGAACCTTAGCATCTTAGCAACTTAGTATCTTTCTCAGTCAAACAAATCCGAAGAAAGATATCGATCGCCGCGATCGCAGATAACTGCTACTATAACTCCGGATTCTAATTGTTCAGCAATTTTTAGTGCTACGGCAACAGAACCGCCGCTGCTCATTCCGGCAAAAACGCCTTCTTCAAGTGCTAATCTTTTTGTCATATCTCTTGCTTCTTGCTCGCTAATGTCTACAACTGTATCTACTTTTGAAGCATCGAAGATCTTTGGTAAATATTCCTGTGGCCATTTACGTATTCCGGGAATTTGAGATCCGTCACTTGGTTGTGCGCCTACGATTTGAATAGATGGATTTTTTTCTTTTAAATAAGTCGATGTTCCAATGATTGTTCCTGTTGTACCCATTGCCGAAACAAAATGTGTTACAGTTCCGTCAGTGTCTTTCCAGATTTCTGGTCCGGTAGTTTTATAATGCGCTTTCCAGTTGTCGTCATTTGCAAACTGATTTAACATGATGTAACCGCCTTCTGCGACTTTTTTGTCGGCATAGTCACGCGAACCAATAATTCCTTCGCTAGCGGGTGTTAAAATCACTGTAGCGCCATAAGCACGCATGGTTTGTGTTCTCTCTTTTGTAGAATCTTCCGGCAATACCAGTTCAATCTCTATTTGAAACAATTGAGCAATCATGGCAAGGGCAATTCCGGTATTGCCGCTTGTAGCTTCAATCAATTTATCACCTTTTTTAATTTCACCTCTTTCAAGAGCTGATGCAATCATGTTATAAGCTGCTCTGTCTTTTACACTTCCGCCTGGATTATTTCCTTCAAGTTTAAGTAAAAGCTTTACGTTTTTATTTTTAACCAAATTGACCGTTTCCATCAATGGAGTATTTCCAATTAGGTTTAACAATTTCTGTGGACCCATTTTATTTTTTTTCTTTTATTTTAACTTCAGTTGTCGTGGTGTTCAAAACGATAGAATCTGCAGGGATAGATTTAGTAATCCAGGCATTTCCTCCAACGATACTATTTTTTCCAATAATTGTTTCGCCTCCTAAAATGGTTGCATTAGCATAAATACAAACATTTTTTTCTACAGTAGGATGTCGCTTTGCATTTTTCATTTCTTTGCTCACGCTCAAAGCTCCAAGTGTAACGCCCTGATAAATTTTTACATGTTTTTCAATAACGGTTGTTTCACCAATTACAATTCCGGTAGCATGATCGATGAAAAAAGGTGATGCAATTTTAGCACCTGCATGAATATCAGTTCCTGTAATTCTATGTGCGTATTCGCTCATTAATCTTGAAAATAATAATAAATCAAGTTGATATAGTTCATGACTTAATCTGTAAATGGCAATCGCATAAAAGCCTGGATAACCTAAATAAACTTCGTCAATGCTGTTTGATGCCGGATCATTTTCTAAAATATATTCAGCATCCTGATTTAATTTTTCTAAAACTTCAGGGAGTTTTTCCAGAAAACGGTCCCAAATGGATTCGCATAAATTTTCTGGTTTTTTGCAGGCCAAAACTGCAATTTCTTTAAATCGTATTTCGAGTTCGTCGATGCTTTGCTCTAAAGGGGCATTTGAATCAAAAAGGGTATAAAAAAGCTTTTCGGTAAAATCTTCTGTCTTAGTTTTGATTCCGTAGTTTATATTCGAATGGCTTTTTAAAGCTTTTATATTTTGTATGATGAGATTTTTTGACACAATTATAAAAATTGAATGGATAAATTTGAAACGCTAAAAGTAAGGTGTTTTTTGTAAATAAAGGCACGAAATGCTTAAAGAAATTTCGTTTTGAGAATTCGATTTGTGATAATTAAAGGAATTTTAGAAACCTGTAATTTATATCATTCTTAAGAAGTTAAATGTGTAAATTAGCCAGTAAAATTTATACAAATGAAAAACAATTCAACTTTTAAGAGTGCTATTTCTGATCTTGAATTCCCGGAAAGTGAGAAAATATGGGGGAAATCAATACATGATCCTATTTTGGGACTTATTGTTAAGGATTATCCCTCGTTTTGTGACACCGATTGTATTGGGGTTCAGGAGTTGAATGTGTATCGTCAAAAATACATTTCGAATTATTTATCAGCGGAAATGGGGGCGCTTTCTGATCTGGAAAAAAATGTAATTACATCTTTAAAAGAAGATAAATCGATAGTGAGCATTGTTGAAGATGAAGAAGAAACAAGAAGTTTTGGGCAGAAAATAGCAGATCAGGTGGCTGATTTTGGAGGAAGCTGGACATTTATCATTTCGTTTTTAGCATTTATAGTTGTTTGGATTGGTTCGAACGTGTACATTTTGGTAAACAAAGGTTTTGATCCTTATCCGTTTATTTTGTTGAATTTGATCTTGTCCTGTATTGCAGCGTTACAAGCTCCGGTCATTATGATGAGCCAAAATCGTCAGGAAGAAAAAGATCGAAATCGTGCAAAAAAAGATTATATGATCAATCTAAAATCAGAATTGGAGATCAGAATGATTCATGATAAAATTGATCATTTGATCATGCATCAACAACAGGAATTAATCGAAATTCAGAAAGTACAAATCGAAATGATGAATGATATTTTGAATCAGGTCAAGAAATAATTCTTACAAAAAATTAGACATAAAAATGTTTGAAATAGTACCCGCCAAGCATAAAAAAGACATTTAAAAAAGCAGCTGCTAAAAGTGCTTTTTTGTTGTTTTTTGATTTGTTAAAGTAATAAAGTACTCCAATTCCAAAAAACAAGAGAGTAGTGTAAACGGCTGGATACATTTTAAAAGCAGCTAAAAAATCACCTTGAAAAAGTAAGAAAACAGAACGCTGAAAACCACATCCCAAACAGTCAATTCCGAAGACTGTTTTGAATAGGCAAGGCAGCATATATTTTTCTAAAATCACAGCAATTATTTTTTACAATTTTACAAAAAAATAATGGATAACAATTCAGAAGTATGAAACTACTATTTTAAAGTTTCATACTTTTGAACTCTTACTATTTAGAAATATGAAAGCTTTAAAAATTATAATAATGATACTTGCGATTTCGGTTGCGTTATACGAGCAGGTTTCAGCAGAAAAAAATGTCTACATCATGGTAATTGCAATTGCAGTTTTCATGTTTGGAATGATGCAGTTGAGTGCAAAAACACCGAGTAAAAATCAAGATAAAGAGGATAACGATGTTGACTAAAGGAGATAAGGTTTCAGTCTTAGACGAAGCCATAAACGGAATAGTGATTTCAGTGAAAAACAATGAGGTTTTGATTGAAACAGAGGATGGATTTATGATGACATTTTTTGTCAACGAATTGATTAAAATTCACGATTCCAGTAATTTAATGAATTCTATTAAAAGAATAGATTTAGATACTGTTTCAAAAGAGAAAGAAGAGCCAAAAGCAAGAAGTTTTGTTAAAGAAAAGAAAGATAAACGCGAAATTTCTGCTCCGGAATTCGATTTACACATTGAAAAATTAGTTCCTAATAAACGAGGAATGTCAAATTATGATATCCTCACTTTACAAACAGAAACAGCAAAAAGACATATTGAATTTGCAATTCGAAACCGCATTCCAAAAATTGTTTTTATTCATGGTGTTGGTGAAGGAATTTTAAAAGCAGAACTTGACTTTTTATTAGGTCGTTATGACGGAGTAGATTTTCAGGACGCCAATTATCAAAAATATGGCTTAGGTGCAACTGAAGTTTATTTTAGGCAAAACAATAAATAATAGTATTTTTTGAGTTTAGAATAGCGTTTTTAAAAGCATAAAAAAACATCCATTTTTCTTTCTGAATTTGTAATAAAATCAGTTTTGAAAAATGGATGTTTTTTTGTAAGAATTCAAATGCTCTTTTGTTTCCTTAAAATTGTTATCAATTATGGAGTTACACTTCCCAGAACAAATTCTGTAGCCAGTTTAAATTTGCTGTTTCCTTTTTGAAGCGTTACGTTTTTAAGAACAATTTTATGGGTGTATATTGTACCAATCAATGTTGTTGTCACTTCTATAATACCACTTACATTTGTAACTCCTGTTTCACCAACCCAAGTATCTTTTACAGTAGGAGATGTTGGTGTTTTTTCCTGACAATAATATCCTGTTGTTGGTATTGGCAAAGTAGTATTATAGGTTCTGTAATAGACGTTATTTGTAGTTGCTGTAGAATTGATTAAACCTCTTCTTGGTTGTGTAGGAGGAGTTACTTCGTTCTTAAATAAATTAGCCGCATCAAAATTTTCAATAAGTAAAGAATTTGCAGTGTTATTGTTGTAAACTTTCTTTTGGTCTGGACAATACTTTGCATTATCAGGTTCAAGAAAACTTACTATTACCGGATCAACAGGAGTTAGATAATCTCCAAATATATATTCTTTTTCAATTTGAGGACCTGTCGGCTTTTCAAATGTGATATTTTTAAAAATAATACTGTGATTATATCCTGTAATTTCGGTATGTCCATCCGTTGGAGCCGGCGTTTTCTCAACTTGTTTAGTTACAATTTGAATTGTTCCTGCTGATGCAAACCATTCTTCTGTTACATTTGGTGTTTTTGGAGGTATAGCACCACAAATATTTTCTTTCGCTACTGTACCATCATAAGCTCTATAAACAACACGATAGTTCACATTGTCAATTTTATAAACTAACGTATCACCTACAGTTGGCTCGTTAATAATCTTATCAGCAGGCATATTTAATAATAAAGACTCCTGAGGTTTTAACTTATAAATTAAAGTATTAGTAATTGGGTCACAGCTTGTAGAGGTTACTTCTTTAAAATCTATTGTGTCAACCGTTAAATCACCGTCATCACAACCATTTAATAAAAGCGCAAATAACAAAAGGCTTGCATATTTTTTCATCGTAAATTTATTTGGGTCAAAAATAGTGAAAAATTTGGCAAATGATATTTAAGAATAGACAATTGATATTTCATAACTTTGCCACAATGAAAAAAGTATATCTCGATAACGCCTCTACAACTGCTATACGACCTGAAGTTATTCAGGAAATGACGAAAGTTATGGCAGACGATTTTGGTAATCCGTCTTCTACACATAGTTTTGGGCGAAATGGTAAGACCATTTTGGAACTTTCAAGGAAAAGTATTGCCAGACATTTAAATTGTTCTGCACAGGAAATTATTTTTACTTCTGGTGGTACGGAAGCTAATAACTGGATACTTCGTTCAGCTGTTGAAGATTTGAAAATTGAACGTATTATTACTTCTAAAATTGAGCATCATGCTGTTTTATATGCTGCTTTGGCTTTGCAGGCAGATTATAATATTCAGATTGATTACGTCAAAATTAGTTCAGACGGCAGTATTGATCTAACACATTTATCTAATTTATTATCTGAAGAAAAGAAAACAATAGTTAGCTTAATGCATGTTAATAACGAAACCGGAGCTATTTTAGATTTGGAGAGAGTCGGTGTAATCTGTAAGCAGTATAATACTTTGTTTCATTCAGATACTGTGCAATCTGTTGGTAAAACGGAGATTGATTTGCAAAAAATACCAGTTGATTTTATAGTGGCAAGTGCGCATAAATTTCACGGACCAAAAGGAATTGGTTTTGCTTTTATTCGTAAAAACTCTGGTTTGCAGCCTTTGCTCTTTGGTGGAGAACAGGAAAAAGGCCTGCGCGCGGGAACCGAAGCAGTGCATCAGATCGCCGGAATGGCGAAAGCTTTATCTGTCTCTTATGAAAATTTAGATTCAGAAAGAAAATACATTTCCGACTTAAAAGTATATCTGATTGAGCAACTGGAAATTCATTTTCCTGGTTTTAGAATCAATGGAAAAAAAGAAGATTTTTACAATATTATAAACATTATTTTGCCATTTTCTTCAGATAAAACTTCGATGTTATTATTTAGTCTTGATATGAAAGGAATTGCAGTTTCAAGAGGAAGTGCATGCCAGTCCGGAAGTATAAAACCTTCACATGTTTTAAAAGAAATGCTTTCGGAGACTGATTTAAAATTACCAAATCTCCGCATTTCTTTTAGTCATTATAATACCAGGGAAGATATTGACTGGTTGATTGAGAGCTTGAAAACTCTTTAAAAGAGGTTCAAAGGCGCAAAGAAACAAAGGTTCATAGGTTTTTTAATCTAAAATCTATATTCTAAAATCTAAAATTACTTGCGTATTACTTTTACCTGTGAATCTTTTGTCAGTTTTATAATTGTTGAAGGTTTTCCGGCGACTCTGTCATGGTATAAATTCACTACATAATCAACTCCTTTAATTATTTCCGGATTAATATCTTTAAAAGCGATAGGAGTGGGTTGCCCCGAAATATTAGCCGAAGTCGAAACCAATGGCTTTTTCATTCGCTCTAGTAATTTAAAACAAAACGGCTCTTTTACGATACGAATTCCAAGTGAATTATCTGCGGCTATTATATTTGGTGCAACATTTCGCGGTCCATCTAATATTAATGTTGTTGGTTTTTCTGATAAATCTAAAATCTGCCAGGCAACTTCTGGAATGTCTTTAAAAACATTATACATCATTTTTTCTCCATTCATCAAAACAATCATACTTTGTGTTTCGGCACGTTGCTTTAATTTATAGATTTTGGCAACAGCTTCCGGGTTTGTTGCGTCGCAGCCAATTCCCCAAACAGTATCAGTGGGATAAAGGATAATTCCACCTTCCTTGATGACTTCGTATGCTTTTAAAATTTCTTCGTTCATTGTAATTGAATATAAATTAGTGCAAAAATAATCTTTCTGGTTGGTAAATAAACCTAAAGCAGGTCATTTTTGAAAGCCAATTAATATCAAAAGTGAAGTTTTTTATAAATCTATTATTTTATAGGAAGGAACTCCTTTGATTTTGAATTTGTTGTGATACATATATAGGTTGATCAGTCTTTCTGATATAAAACCAAAAATTCGGGCTTGATAATCATCGACGGGAATATTGATTCGAGATTCGAGTTCAAAAAGAATATCAAATAACCAGGTGTAATAAGCATCAAATTTTTCTTTTGAAGAAATCATCATATTCCCAATATGAAAAGTAATTCCTTCATCCAAAAATTTGACAATACTGTCTTTATATTCCGGATGTTTTTTTAGAATTATTTGTTTTATCAAATCCCAATCTTCTTTTCTATGATCGTCACAGTAATTTTGGGTTAAGTTTCCATCTTTAAATATGTAAGGTCGGCAAAGAATAACATCGTATTCTGAAAGAATCGAAGCTACTTTTTTTTCTAATTTTTTAGAAGAAGTATTGTATAATTTGGTTTTTTTAAAATCGTCTGTTTTTATTTTTTTCTGAGCTGACGGTTTTAAGTTATACCAGTCATTGTAAAAGTTTAAATATCGTCTATAATGGCAAATACCAACATAATCGGCATCTTTTACGTTTTTCCAAATCCAGTAAGCTGCGGTTAATTCACAGTAATTACTGTTTTTATCGGCTATATTTTCATGTGTATTATCTCTTAAAATAGTTGCGGTTATAGCTTGATTTGTTCCTACCTGAATAGGAATCAAAATATCATTAGATAATACAGGATTTTCTTTATGAGTAACTACAAAAATTTTAATCATTGCTTAATTCTTTTTTAGATCTTGTTAAAGCCATAGCAATTACCTGATGCATGTCGTAATATTTATATTCGGATAATCTTCCTCCAAATATTACATTCTTTTCTTTGAGAGATAGTTCTCTATATCCTTCATATAAAGCCTGATTTTTGGCATCATTTATAGGATAAAAAGCTTCGTTTGACGGATTCCATTCTTGTGGATATTCCTTTGTGATAACCGTTTTGCTTTGTTGACCAAACTCAAAATGTTTATGCTCAATTATTCTTGTAAAATCATAACTAGCATCATTATAGTTAACGACAGCATTCCCCTGAAAATTGTCTGTGTCTAAAATTTCATTTTCAAAACGAAGCGATCGATATTCTAAAACACCTAATTTATAATCAAAGTATTCGTCAATTTTTCCAGAGTAAACAATTTTATCTGCAAGAGCATTAAATTTCACTCTGTCAGAAAAATAGTCTGTGTTTGTTACTACTTCAATTCCGTTTAGCAATCCTTCAATTAATTTATTGTATCCTCCAATTGGTATTCCCTGATAGGTATCATTAAAATAATTATTATCAAAAGTGAATCGCACGGGAAGTCTTTTTATAATAAAAGCAGGTAATTCAGTTGCTTTTCGTCCCCATTGCTTTTCCGTATATTCTTTAATAAAATTGTCGTAAATGTCCTTTCCGACAAGATTCAAAGCTTGTTCTTCAAGATTTTTCGGGTTTTCAACTCCATAAATAGCCACTTGTTCTTCAATTTTGGCCTTAGCTTCCTGAGGTGTTATTGTGCCCCAAAGCTGATAAAAGGTATTCATATTAAAGGGTAAATTGTATAATTTTCCTTTTGACAATGACAACGGTGAATTGATATAATGATTAAATTCTACAAATTGATTGACATAATCCCATAAACCTTTATCGTTAGTATGGAAAATGTGCGCGCCATATTTATGAACGTTGATTCCTTCTACATTTTCACAATAGACATTTCCTCCAGTATGTTCTCTTTTGTCAATAACAAGGCACTTTTTTCCCGCCTTTGTTGCTTCATGAGCGAACACACTTCCGAAGAGCCCGGAGCCGATAATTAAATAGTCATATTGCTTTTTCATGGGGTAAAAATAGATATTAATTACTAAATTGCAACAAAATTTATATAAGCTTCAATGAAAGGAAAAATACAAGTTGGTTATCTTGTTTCATATGATTATGAATTGTTAAAAAATGCATTACCAACAACTTATAAAGATGCTGATACCATTTTCCTGGCTATTGATATCAATAGGAATACCTGGAACGGCGGCTCATTTACTATTGACGACTCTTTTTTTGAGTGGTTAAATGCTTTTGATGTCGATAAAAAAGTGGTCATTTATGAAGATGATTTTTACGTTCCGTCATTGACTACAATGGAATGTGAAATCAGAGAGCGTAAAATGCTTTCTGAAAAAATGGGAATCGGAAACTGGCTCATTCAAATTGATTGTGATGAATATTTCGTCGACTTTAAAAAATTTGTTTCAGATTTAAGAAAATATGATTCTTATTTAGAAAGCCCACTTAAAAAGACCATTCAGGTTGCAGCATATTGGATTATTTTATATAAATATACTCCAAATGGAATTTTATATGTCGACAAACCTGCGAAAGCGATTTTTGCTACAAATAACCCTGAATATATTGTAGGGCGAAGAGTTAAAGGACAAGTGATTTATACCAATAATATAGTTCTGCATGAATCACTTTCACGATCAGAAGAAGAACTACGTTTTAAGTTTGAAAATTGGGGACATAATAAAGAAACCAATAAAGAGTTCTTAAACAAATGGATTGCAATAAATGAAAACAACTATAAAGAATATAAAGATTTATATTATATAGAACCAGAACGTTGGAAGAAACTGGGTTATTTTCCAACTAAGGATATGACGGCGATTAAAAATATCGTAGAAAAATCCAGAAGGTTAAATATGTCAGAAGCTAAATTGGCTTATAAAAACTCTGAACAATGGTTTAAGTTTTTGCTAAAGTAAAATAGTTGCATTTTATACAAAAGATTCATTAAAATTAAAAAATTGAAAAAAAACATCATTTTTAATACGTCATTTATCGCTGATCACAAGGAGTTACTTACAGCAATTGAAAACTTTGATTCAAGCGGAACTCTTTTTGGGAATGGCGATCGCAATCAAATTAAACTTTTTGAAATCGACGGAAAAACGGTCAATATTAAGTCTTTTAAAGTGCCGCATTTTATCAATAAAATTGCCTACAAATACTTTAGAAAATCAAAAGCGAGACGTTCTTATGAATATGCAAATGCATTGTTGAAAGCCGGAATTGGTACACCAGCTCCGATTGCTTTTTCTGAATCTTTTTCTTTTGTTGGATTAGGAAAAAGTTATTATGCCAGCGAGCACCTTACTTGTGATTTAACTTATAGAGAATTGGTTGAAGTTCCGGATTATCCGGATCACGAGAGGATTTTAAGACAGTTTAGTAAATTTACTTTTGACTTACACGAAAAAGGAATTGAGTTTCTGGATCATTCTCCTGGAAATACGTTGATTAGAAAAATATCTGAAAATCAATATGAATTCTTTTTGGTTGATTTGAACAGAATGAATTTTCATGAAAGCATGGATTTTGAGCAACGCATGAATAATTTTAGCCGTCTGACGCCTTACAAAGCAATGACTGATGTAATGAGCAACGAATATTCAAAATTTTACAAGGAAAAAACAGAAGCTGAAATTGCCACAAAAATGTGGCAGGTAACCTCTCAATTTCAAGAAGAATTTTTCAGAAAGAAAAGATTAAAAAAGAAACTTAAGTTCTGGAAATCTTAATTTTTTGATCTGATTTTTTTGAGTTCCTGAAAACGCACCGCAACACTTAAGGCGTTTAAATAGCAAATAACAAATCCTTTTTTGCCATCTAAAATGCCAAGTCTAAGCAAATATTGATTTAAGAACTGGTAGCCAGGGCGAATGTAAAAATGAAAAAAGTTTGGGCGCGTATTTTTTAATAATTCTTCCTGCGCTTTTAATTTTCCATACAAAATCATTTTTTGCTTGTAATCTTCATAAGTCGAGTACGAATGATGTATAAGCCTGTTTTTCAATTTTCCGATTTTTCCGGAAACAACTAATTTTTCATGAACAATTTTCCTAATGTTATAATGAGCATTTTCTTTCTTAAAAAGACGGATAATTTTGTCTGTCTGCCATCCGCTAAAACGTAATTTTTGGTTTTCAAACATAAAACTACGACGCATATAATATGCCGAAGCAGCATTTCTTTGATGGATAATGATGCTAATTTCTTGTTGCAATTCTGGTGTTAATCTTTCATCGGCATCGATAAAAAGAATCCATGAGTTTGAAGCTAAACTCAAGGCATAATTACGTTGGGAAGCAAAATTGTCAAAAGAGCGTTGTGCTACTTTTACATTTTGGTATGAAGAAGCTATTTTGAAAGTTTTGTCCAGACTAAAAGAATCAATCACAATAATTTCATCGGCGAAAGCCAAATCAGCGAGAACTTTTTTTATATTTTGTTCTTCATTATAAGTAATAACCAACGCGGTTAAAAGTTGTTTCTCCTGTAAAATCATTTGGCAATCGTGGTGAGATTTTGTGCTAAAAATAAACTGATTTTATCTTTAAAATATTCAGGCTTAAATTCTTCGTACAAAGCTAAAGACTCTTTTTTTAGTTTCTTTTCTGTTTTATTTTCGATTAAATCAGGGCGATAATCTTTTAAATGTACCGAAAGATGATGAATTCCGTCTTCGAAAGTGGCCCAAATTTTCTTTTCGATCCAGGGCGAAAATATAATAAACGAAGGTTTATTTAATGCTTTTGCCATATTGATTGCACCGCCATCGTTTCCAATAATCAAATCACATTGATTGACTAAACCAATAAAAGAACGTAAATCACCTCCCAGTAAATCAAAGTAAATCTTTTTTTGAGTAGACGGTTTGCAGGCGTTAAAAACGGTTTTGGCTTCCGCAATTTGTTTTGGAAAATAATTAAAAAGGATATTTACATCTCCATTATCGGCAACATAATCTACTACTTTAGCCATAAATCCTAAGGGATATGTTTTTAATTTCTCACTTCCTAAAAGACTAATCATAACGGTTTTTCGATCCTTTTGAACGTTATGTTTTTCAAAAAGAGCGATAGCGTCCTGATTTTCTTTTTCAGAAACATATAATTTAGGAATCGGGTCTATTGGTGTTTTTAAAGCAAGAGGTTCTAATAAAGAAAGACGTCTTTCGATAGCCAAACCTAAATTGGTCTTCGGGAAAGGTTCAAACGGAACATTATCTGTATATAAAAAGTTTCTTCCGGGTTTTTTATAGGATATTTTTCGTTTAGCATTACTCATAAAAACCAGGATCCAACTTTCGAGTTTAGAATAAGCATCAATTAAGAGATCATATTTTTCGTTTCTTAACTGGACGCCTAGATTCAGCAATTCGATTTTGTTTTTGCGATGTTTTTCTTCAAACAATATGATATTATCAATACTGGAATTACCTTCCAAAACCGAAGTTGTCGAATTACTAACTAAATAATCGATTTGAGCCGCCGGATAAGCAGCGCGCAAATTTTCGCAGATTATGCTACTTACTAAAACGTCGCCAATCATCTTTTTTTGAATAACAAGTATCTTCATACCTGATTAGATAATGAAAATTGGATAAGGTTTAATGACTAATCTAAAAATTTATCAAATGTATTGTCGATTAGTGTAGAAAGAACAATTGATTTTTTTTCCGCAGTAAAAGCGTACAAAATTAGCCGTCAGTTTTAGTGTCTTTATTTAGTTGAAAAGAATACAATTTTGTTATAGATGTTGGTCTACAAAAAATAGAATTTGATCTCTAAATAAATCAGGAGTGAACTCGTTGTATAAAGTAGCTGAATTTGATTTTATTTCTTTGCTCGGTAAGTTGTCGATTAATTCAGGTTTGTAATCATTTAAATGTACAGAAATATTTTTTACACCATCCTCAAAAGTTGCCCAATCATTTTTTTCGACATGCGCAGAAAAAATGGTAAACGAAGGTTTATTGAGAGCCTTTGCCATATTTATAGCACCTCCGTCATTTCCGATAATAACATCACAAAGCTCCATAATAGCAATAAAAGAGCGTAAGTCGTTAGCTAATAAGTCAAAATGTATTTTTTCCTGCGTTTTTTCAGAGCATAAATTATATACTATTTTGGCATCTTCAATTTGACTTGGAAAGTAGTTAAATAGTATTGTAACATCTTTATGATTACTTATATATTCTACAACTTCAGCCATATATTTTAGCGGATATGTTTTTGATTTCTCGCTTCCTAAAAGGCTAAACATGACAATTTTCTTATCCTTATTTATCTTATTTTGGGCAAATAAAGCTAAAGCATCCTGATTGTCTTTTGGGGCAACATATAATTTAGGATAAGGATTAATTTTATCGAGCTTTAGGGGCTCTAATAATAATAGTCTGTTATCTATAGCCTGACCATATACTGATATCTTATCTTTTGATAATCTTGTAATATTATGATTGTAAAACAAGGAAGAATACCATTTATAATACGATATTTTTGTATTTGCTCCTGAAAATAACGTTATCAAATTAGTTTCTAATTTACCATACGCGTCTATTAAAACATCATATTTTTTAGCCTTAATTTCAAAAATAAATTTGAACAATGATAAATATGATTTTCTTATTTCAGTTGGCAGTACTATTACAGAGTCGATATTTGGATTACCTAATAAAACATCGGTGCAATTAGGATAACACATAAAGTCTATAGTGGCGTTTGGGTTTGTCATTTTTATGCTGTTGCAAAGGATAGAACTTAGCAAGACATCTCCAATTCTTTTTTGCTGTATAATTAATATTTTCATTTTAAAATTGAATTTGTGGACTTAAAAATTTCGTTCCTATTTTGAATTTTCAACAAAACAGGATGAATTACTCCATATTACGGTATAATAGCCATAAAATAAAATAACGTTTTAAAACTGAAAAAGCGCATATGTAAGCTAGAATAAATCCTTCTCGTCCATTTAAAAAGCCTAATTTTAGAAAAAATTGATCTATAAAAATAAAAAATGGTTTGAAGAAAAAATGATAGATATTTGGTTTTTTATTTTTTTGAAATAAAACTAAGGCTTCTTCTTTTCTAATTATATTTAGCCTGCTGTTAAAGTCTTCGAAGTTTTTATAAGAAAAAGAAGTTATCTTATTTTTAAAGACTTTTGGCCTGTTAAATCGTTCGCCATTAAATCCCTCAGAATAAGAATGTCTTGTTTTGTCAAGAAGTAAAAGTTTTTTTTTATTTAAAAACACGCCATATTTTATTGTTTTTCCGAAGAAAAATAAAGTTTGTCCGGCAAAATAACATTCGGCAGACTTTGGCTTGGAAATTTCTGCAGTTATTTCATTTATAAGGTCTTCAGAAAAATGATCTGTAGACTTCACTACTAATATCCAGTTATTTTTTGCAGTTTCAATGGTTGATTTTAAGATATCGGCCTTATTGCTATCTTTTTGATGAATGATGGTTACACCTAATTCTTCGGCAATTTCAACAGTCTTATCTGTGCTGTTATTATCTATCAAAATGACTTCATCAACAAATGATAAATTGTCAATGTGTTTTTTTATATAGATATCATCGTTATAGGAAAGTGAGATAACACTTATATTTTTAGCGGACACGATTTCTTATTTTTTGGGCAAAAATAATGTTAAAAAGTATAACTTTGACGAAAATAAATTAAAATGTCAAAACTACCAATTTTAATGTACCACAATATTTGTCAATCTGATTCTGATAGAAGTAAGTTGACCGTTTCGGTACAAAATTTAGAAAGACAATTTCAATATTTAATTGATAAAGGCTACAAAACATTTCATTTTGGAGAATTAGCTACAATGGATAAAATTCCTAAAAAAAGCATTGTTCTTACTTTTGATGACGTAACCGAAAATCAATTAATTTACGCTGTGCCTTTATTGGAAAAATTTAAATTAAAAGCCAGTTTTTTTATTCCATTTCAATACATTGGAAAAACAGATTTATGGAACAATGGTACGGGAGAAGCGGCACAAAAAATAATGACAATTGAGCAATTAAAACAATTGCCTTCTGAAATAGTTGAACTGGGTTATCATTCTTATAAACACGACAGATACCAATCGTTAAATCTTTCTGAGATACAAGATGATTTTTTGAAATGTGAAGAAGAAATAAAAAACCACAGCCTGAATGTTTATCCGGCACTTGCTTATCCGTACGGAAATTATCCAAAAGAAAGTAAAGAAAAAGCAGGTTTCAAGGGCTTACTTAGGGAAAACAAGATAAAATTCGGACTAAAAATAGGTAATCGACCTAATAGATTTCCGTTTAAGGATGTTTATGAAATTAAACGAATAGATATTAAAGGTTTGGATAGTTTTATGGTCTTCCGATTAAAAATAAAATTTGGTAAATTAAAATTATTCTAGATTTTTTTCCAGCAATATCATTTTAGCATATCGTGAAAAAACACCATAAGCATCGATTGATGCCGCTGCTAGTCCTGGTACACCGTCGAGACAAACTCTTTTTATAAAATAAGTATGAAAAAAGCGATATAAAGGTTTGAAAAATAGTAAAAATAGCGTTGCATTTTTTCCTTTTTTAACTGATATTTTTGCCTGAAACCATGCATATTTGTCTTTTTTACTTATAAAATGAGATAAGTCTTTATAAGTGTAATGGATCATGTAGTTTTTTAATACAGGAGGTTTAGATTTTAGAACTAATTTTTCATGTACTTCATTTTCAAAACGAATATTATCATTTTTTATTAAACGTGTTACTTTGTCAGTATAATGAAATAAAAAACGATCCATAAAAAAGTGAGGAAACCAGATTCTGTATGCATCAGATTTATTTAAATTGATAGTTTCCAGAATCTCATTTTTTAGTTTATCAGAAACTCTTTCGTCGGCATCCAGAAAAAGAACCCAATCTCCGGTTGCAGATCCAATGGCATGATTTCTTTGATTACAATAGTTGTCAAATTTTCTAAAAATAATTTTAGCTCCCAGATCTAAAACAATTTTAGCAGTCAAATCAGTACTGTGTGAATCTAAAACAATTATTTCATCAGCAAATGCAACAGATTGAATTGCATCACCAATATAGGATTCTTCATTAAATGTTAATATAATTACAGATAATTTTCTACTTCTTATAAGCATGGCCAGTAATTTAGATTCTTAGTTTTCCCTTTTTTAGGAGGGTTAGGTTTCTGCTTACAAAAAGCGCTGCAATAATATCATTTTTTTTTATGATTTTACAAAAAAAAATCATTCTTCCTCTAAATATTAGGAAAGAATGATTTTCTATTTTTTTTATGTAAGATTATATCACATTACACCGCAACATCGTATTCACGAAGTGCATTATTTAATGACGTTTTTAAATCTGTAGATGGTTTACGAGTACCAATAATCAAGGCACATGGAACCTGAAATTCACCAGCAGCGAATTTTTTAGTGTAACTTCCAGGAATTACAACAGAACGGGCAGGAACAAAACCTTTCATTTCAACAGGCTCATCTCCAGTAACGTCAATAATTTTTGTTGAAGCAGTCAAACAAACGTTAGCACCAAGAACAGCTTCTTTACCAACGTGAACTCCTTCTACAACAATACAACGAGAACCAATAAAAGCACCATCTTCAATGATAACCGGAGCAGCTTGTAATGGCTCTAATACACCACCAATTCCAACACCACCACTTAAGTGAACATTTTTACCAATTTGAGCACAGCTTCCAACAGTTGCCCAGGTATCAACCATAGTTCCTTCGTCAACATAAGCACCAATATTTACATAACTTGGCATCAAGATAACACCGCTCGAAATGTAAGCTCCGTAACGGGCAACAGCGTTTGGTACCACACGAATTCCTTTTTCAGCATAACCTCTTTTTAGCAACATTTTGTCGTGATATTCGAAGATACCAGATTCCCATGTTTCCATTTTTTGAATTGGGAAATACATTACAACCGCTTTCTTAACCCATTCGTTTACTTGCCATTTGTCGCCAACTGGTTCAGCACAACGTAATTTTCCTGCATCAACTAGTTCGATAACTTCTCTAATAGCATCAGTTGTAGTAGTTTCTTGTAATAAAGCTCTGTTTTCCCAAGCTTGTTCAATTATAGTCTGTAAAGAATTCATAAGTTTTAATTTTTGGCAAAGATAACGTATTTGTACAAAAGCAGAAAAGTAAAGCCTTTTGAAAATGTTATATATCTAACATTTTGTTTTGAATTTGATAAATATTTTTTCTTGTCATTATGGTTTAATATTTAAAAAATGTCTGTTAAAAGTTTTTTTACTATCAGAATATGACAAAAGTCAGATTTTGAGTTTTTTCTTCGTTTTACTTTCGCGGTATAATTTCAAAAGCAAATCGGAATTATACTATACCATTCCAAAACTAAACTATATAAGCAGTAAAACATGAATCAGGAAAATCAGCTTCAGAATCGAATGACAGTAATTGACAAAGAAGTTACTTGGGACAAAACACAAGTAATTATGAGTAAAACAAATGCTTTTGGTATCATTGAATATGCCAATGAAGTATTTGTTGATGTTTCCGGTTATGAAGATTACGAATTAATGGGGCAGCCGCATAATATTATTCGTCATCCGGATATGCCGAAAGTCATTTTTAAAGTGCTTTGGGAAAATTTAAAACAAGGCAAAAACTTTCATGCTATAGTAAAGAATTTAGCAAAATCAGGTAGATATTATTGGGTAATAACTGATTTTGAAATTGCAAAAGATGGAAATGGTGTTATTGTGAATTATTTTGGAAGAAGACAAGCTGTTCCTCAGGAAGTGATTTCGTTATATATAGAACCATTGTATAAAAAGCTTTTACAGATTGAAGCAGCAAGCGGAGTTGAATTTAGTGAAAAATATTTGATCGGATTTCTGGAAGAAAAAAAGAGATCTTATGTTGAATATATTAAGGAGTTAATTTATGAGCATGAAAAGGCACAATCTAAGTTTGCGCAGTATGAAGAGCGAGAGGAAGAAGAAGAGGAAGGAGGCTTTTTTAGACGTTTATTTAAGAGATAATATTTGATTTTTTTAGGTTTTAAATATTTGGAGTTGAAATCCGTTTTGAATTTTCGAAGCGGATTTTTTATTGCTAAGAATTGGAAAATTAAAATAGTTATCTTTGTCGAAAATTAAAAAATGCCAAGAATTCTCTCTATAGACTACGGACAAAAGCGTACCGGAATTGCGGTTACTGATGAAATGCAAATTATTGCTTCAGGTTTAACGACGATCCCGACAAACACTTTAATTGATTTTCTGAAAGATTATTTCGCAAAAGAAAAAGTAGAAACGGTTTTAATTGGCGAACCAAAGCAAATGAATGGGCAGCCTTCAGAAAGTGCGTCAATTATTAAAGGTTTTGTAACACATTTTTCAAATATTTTCCCAGATATGAAAGTCGTTCGAGTAGACGAGCGTTTTACTTCAAAAATGGCATTTCAAACTATGATTGATAGTGGTTTGAGTAAAAAGCAACGTCAAAATAAGGGATTAATAGATGAAATCTCGGCTACAATTATGCTTCAGGATTATCTTTCTTCCAAAAGATTTTAAAAGTATTGTATTATTGATTGCATTTCATTTTCTTTTTTAGAAAAACATAACTTTTATCATAGAAAATTAGTTTTTTTTTGCAATTATAAAAAGTACCTTTGCGTTTTAAATAAAATACTGTTATGCCTGACGAAACAATACGTTCAAATAGTGAAGTAGTACTCATTGGAGCTGGAATTATGAGTGCCACTCTTGGAGTAATTTTGAAAGAATTACAACCTGATATTAAAATTGAAATTTACGAAAGACTGGATGTTGCTGCAGCTGAAAGCTCAGATGCCTGGAATAACGCCGGCACAGGGCACTCCGCTTTTTGTGAATTAAATTACACTCCCGAGAAGGCAGACGGTAGTATTGATCCTAAAAAAGCGATAAGTATTGCAGAATCATTCGAGGTTTCTCGTCAGTTTTGGTCGTACTTAGTACAACAAAACAAAGTTCCGTCTCCGGATAATTTTATTAAAAGTGTTCCTCATATGAGTTTTGTTTGGGGAGATAAAAACGTTAAATATCTTAAAAAACGTTTTGAAGCTTTGCAAAGCAATCCAATTTTTTCTCAAATGGAATTTAGTACTGATTTTGAGCAATTAAAAAAATGGATGCCGCTTGTAATGGAAGGCAGAGAAGTCAGCGATAAACTGGCAGCAACTCATATGGAAATTGGTACCGATGTAAATTTCGGAGCTTTGACCAGAAGCATGTTTAATTATTTAGAAAAACTAGATGGGGTTTCTTTATATTTTAATCATGAAGTGACAAAGTTAAAACAGCGTGATGATAAAACCTGGAGAATTAAAATCACTGATTTGGCTACAGGTCAAAAAAGAAAAGCATATACTAAATTTGTTTTTATTGGTGCCGGAGGTGGTTCATTACCTTTATTGGAAAAAGCAAATGTACCTGAAGGAAATGGTTACGGCGGTTTCCCGGTTAGTGGTCAATGGTTAAAATGTACAAATCCGGAAGTTATTGCAAAACATGCAGCAAAAGTATACGGAAAGGCCAGTGTTGGAGCGCCTCCAATGTCTGTTCCTCATATTGATACCCGTGTAATTGATGGTGAAAAAGCATTGCTTTTTGGACCATTCGCAGGATTTTCAACTCGTTTCCTGAAAAATGGTTCTTATTTAGATTTACCATTATCGATAAAAGCTAATAATTTAATTCCGATGTTATCAGCAGGATTTCACAATATTCCATTAACAAAATATTTAATAGAGCAAGTTCGTCAAAAACCAAAAGACAGAATGGCTGCTTTACGAGAATATTTACCATCTGCACGTTCTAAGGATTGGAAATTAGAAAAAGCCGGACAACGTGTTCAGGTGATTAAAAAAGATGAAAAAGAAGGTGGGGTTTTAGAATTTGGAACAGAAGTAATTAATACGCATGACGGAACTTTGGCGGTTTTATTAGGAGCTTCTCCCGGAGCATCAACTGCTGTTTCAATTATGGTTGACTTAATTAGCAGATGTTTTACAAGTCAGATTAAAACACCGGAATGGGAAGCAAAAATGAAAAATATGATTCCTTCTTACGGTCAGACTTTAAATGATAAACCGGAGCTTTTGGCAGAACTCAGAAAGCATACTTCTGAAGTTTTAAAGTTAAATAATTAAAGATTTCTATCTCAGATATATAAGGACTAAGTTTTACTACTTGGTCCTTTTTTAATTAAAATGAATAATATGACAATTTCTAAAAAAGATAAACCAGCATTAATTTTAATTGATATTCAAAAAGGATTTGATGATATTGCCTACTGGGGCGGGCAAAGAAATAATAGTAAAGCAGAGGAAAATGCAAGTGAAATCTTAAAATTTTGGAGAGAAAACAATTTGCCAGTTTTTCATATCAAACATTGTTCTTCTAATCCAAATTCATTGCTAAATGAAAACAATCCTGGTAATGAATTCAAGGATTTAGTCAAGCCAATAGATGGAGAAGTTATAATTAAGAAGCATGTGAATAGCGCCTTTATAGGTACAGATCTAAAAGAGCAATTAGATCATGCGGGAATTACAAAACTTGTAATTGTGGGCTTAACAACAGATCATTGTGTTTCTACAACAACCAGAATGGCTGGAAATTTTCATTACGAAACGTTTTTAATATCTGATGCTACAGCAACCTTTAATAAAAAAGGCTTAGAAGGACAAAATTACGCTGCCGAACTTATTCATGAAACAGCACTTGCAAGCTTAAACGGAGAGTTCGCAACAGTTATTTCTACAGATTTTCTTTTACAAAATATTTCATAATAGTATTAAAATTCAGAAAATGAAATGATTATTCTGGATTTGTTGCTTTTAGTTCTTTTGTAATTTTCAAAATCTTTTCAGCGAGATTACTCATCCATATCAATTGTTCAATAACCATTTGAGCTTCCTGCATTTTTGCCTGACGGGTCTCTTTGTCCAGATCTTCATCTGTAGCTAAACGAGTAAAGTTTTTTCGTTTAAGCTCTTCAAATTGTAGTGTCACGTCTTCCTTGTCAAAAAAAGTATCTTTTATAATTGTTTCGTTTTTTAAAATAGAAATTGACTGATCTAAATTAGATAAAATGGTTTTTATGATGTAATTAAATGATTCTGAGGCTGATGTTGTTTGGTGTGATTGAATATAAGTAGACAATGAAGCTAAAGCAGAAAGTATCGAATGATTTAAAACGACCAATTTATTGACTAATGGTAATGTTTTTTGCTTCGATTTTGGTTCTTGCATCATTCGCTGAAAAGAAGTCATCAAATTGCCAATTTCAACAAAAGCATTTTTTCGTGCAAGTCTGTACGATGTCGGAATTTCTCCTTTTTTATTATAAAAATCTGCAATTTCTTTCAGATAATTTCTGTTGGCCCGAACGGCGTTTTCAATGTGTATTGGGGTATTGATAAATTCCCAGGCCGGCCATAAAAACTGATTCGCTAAAAACGCTAAAATAGCGCCTGCAAGCGAATCTAAAATTCTAAACTGAATTACTTCTACAACATCTGGTGTGAGAATTCCGTAAATAAAAACCACATACATCGTTACAAAAGTCGCACTGATTTTGTAATTGATTTGCGTGAACGAGATTCCAAGCAGCATACAAATAATGGAGAAAATGCTCAATGCAACATGATTTTGGACAACCGATACGATTCCAAAAGCAAATAATCCTCCTAAAATAGTTCCAAAAATTCTGTTATAAGAACGTTCTTTTGTAAGTCCGTAACCTGGTCGCATGATTACGACAATTGTCAATAAAATCCAGTAGACGTTTTGAAAGGGAAGAATTTTTCCAATAAGAAAACCAATCAAAATGGTAATGGTTAATCGTAAAGAATGTCTGAAAATAGAAGAAGAAAAACTCAAATTTTCAATTAAAGTACGTAAGGGATAATATTGTGGTGTAAGGAATTTTTCCAGCTCTTTATCTTTGTCTTTCAATTTAAAGGATTGCATTGCCAATGAAAAAGCACGTTGTATAATTTTAATTTTTCCAACTTGATTTTTGGCATATTTTAGCATATTGGTCAGCATCAAAACGCCTTCTGAAGCTTCTTCTTTTCCTAATTTTTTTTCATAGTCAAATATGGCAAATTCCAGCGCATCCAATTCATTTTTCAAATCATTCTTATCTACATAGACGGCAATATGATGGACGTTTTTAGAAAGTTTCTTTAAAGTTGAAGCCAGTTTATAAGCTACATTCTGATACGTTCGAAGCACTTCAGGATGTTTGGCAAATTTTTCATGAAGTTTGCTGTGATCAAATGACGTATACAAAGCAAGTTCCTGAATTTCAACTAATGTAATAAAAACCAGCAGCATTTTTCGGTTTTGAGCAGTAGTTCCGGAAGTGTTTTGGTTGCCTATCAGCATTTTTCTTAGATCTTCATGAATCAAATTCAATTCAACCTGAACGGCTAATTGTTTTTCTATAATTGTTTCTCTATTAGCTTCAGGGTTCCATAAATCACCTCTTAATTTTAGGTATTTCGCGGTTAGTTTTATGCCTTCCGCAATCTGTAACTCTACATATTTATAAGGTTGAATAAAATGGAAAACAAGGGAAACAATCAAATATAAAATTCCTCCAATAAAAATAAAACCGGAATATTCAAAAGCTTCCACGCCTGTATGTAAATGGCCAAATGATAAGGAAATAGATAATAAGGCAGAAAATGATACTAATGTGGCACGTTGTCCATACACCGAAATCATAGAACATAAAAACAGTAAAAAACCTAAAAAAGGATAAAATAAAAAAGGATAAGGGTAGGCTAGATTTACTAGTAAATTGACTCCGGAAACTATTATTGATGCTACAATCAGCCCTTTTATTTTGTGACTTAATGAACTTGGAATATCACTAGGGTAAGTATAAAAAGCCCCAAGAGCGATAGTGAAACCGATTTCAAAATGGCCTAAAAAGTTTAAAATCAAGACAGGAACTACAGAAGCGATGGTTACTTTTGAGGCGTTTAAAAAGGAAGTGCTGTTCGTGAATTTCGAGATGCGATCAAACATATAGTGAGGTTTACTAACAAAGGTAAGAATTGTACGAATTAATTTGGCATAATTATAGCTGAGATTTTAACAGACAGGTAAAAAATACGATTTAATATGTTGTTTAGAATTATTCCTTGACTATTTTTTACTATTTTTGCCAGCTGAATTAGGGGAACTAAATTCAGGGTTTTCAGTAGATAATACATAAATTAATACAAATGATTTTACCAATTGTAGGATATGGTGATCCTGTTTTAAGAAAAGTTGGTGAGGCGATTACGCCTGATTATCCAAACTTAAAAGAAACAATAGCAAACATGTATGAAACGATGTACAATGCTTATGGTGTTGGGCTTGCTGCACCACAGGTAGGTATGGCAATTCGTTTGTTTGTAATTGATACGACTCCTTTTAGCGATGATGACGATTTACCGTCTGAAGAGCAGAAAGATTTAAAAGGTTTCAAAAAGACTTTTATCAATGCTAAAATTGTGAAAGAAGAAGGAGAAGAGTGGAGTTTTAACGAAGGATGCTTAAGTATTCCTGATGTTCGTGAAGATGTATACAGAAAACCTACGGTGACAATTGAATATTGTGAAGAAGATTTTGTAATGAAAACAGAGGTTTTCGATGGTTTAATAGCAAGAGTTATTCAACATGAATACGATCATATTGAAGGTGTTTTGTTTACAGATAAAATATCTTCATTGAAAAAACGTTTGATTCAAAAGAAATTGAAAAACATTACAGAAGGTAAAACTTTTCAAGAGTACCGAATGAAATTTGCTGCCGCAAAAAAAGGAAGATAATTGTTCTTAAGAATATTAGAACATAATAAAATATAAAAAGAAATTCTTAATACTAATTTTAATAAACATGAATTTAGATAAAATTTTAGCCATTTCTGGTAAACCAGGTTTATATGTATTGAAAGTGCAAACTCGTACAGGTTTTGTGGCAGAATCATTAACAGACGGAAAAAAAATCACAGTAAACTTAAAAAGCAATGTAAGTTTATTATCAGAGATTTCAATTTATACATATGAAGGTGAAAAACCTTTAACAGAAGTAATGCAACGTATTGCTGTTAAAGAAAACAAAGGTCAGGCTATTTCTCATAAAGAAGATAATGCAACATTGACAGCTTACTTCAAAGAGATTTTACCGGAATATGATGAAGAAAGAGTTTATCCTTCAGATATTAAAAAAGTATTAAACTGGTATAATACCCTTGAAGCTAAAGGTTTGGTTACGGATTTGGCTCCGGCTCCGACTGAAACTGCTGAAGAGGCTCCAGTAACGGAAGAAAAACCTAAAAAAGCTCCTGCTGCTAAAAAAGCAAAAGCGAAAAAAGAAGAATAGTAGTTTTTCTACCCTTAAATATATTGATCCTGTTAAGATGTTTTCTTAGCAGGATTTTTTACTTTTACATCATTCGGTTTCAATCAAAAAAACTTCAAAAATGAGCAAAGAACTTCAACTAAAAGCCTTCGAAAGATTATTAATTATCATGGATGAACTTCGTGAGCAATGTCCATGGGATAAAAAACAAACTTTGCAAACACTCAGACATCTGACAATTGAAGAAACTTACGAGTTAGGAGATGCTATTTTGGATAATGATCTAAATGAAGTGAAGAAAGAATTGGGAGATTTGCTCCTGCACATTGTTTTTTATGCTAAAATAGGCTCTGAAACTAATGATTTTGATATGGCTGATGTTTGTAATGAAATCTGTGATAAGTTGATTCATCGCCATCCGCATATCTACAGTGACACAGTTGTTAAAGATGAAGAAGAAGTCAAACAAAATTGGGAGAAGTTAAAACTGAAGGAAGGTAAAAAATCGGTTTTGGAAGGCGTTCCAAGAAGTTTACCCGCTCTGGTTAAAGCAAGCCGAATTCAGGATAAGGTAAAAGGTGTTGGTTTTGATTGGGAAGAACCACATCAGGTTTGGGATAAAGTTCAGGAAGAACTGGAAGAATTGCAAGACGAAGTTAAAGCTGGTGATCAGGATAAAATTGAAGCAGAATTTGGAGATGTTTTGTTCTCCATGATTAATTATGCCCGATTTCTAAATGTAAATCCAGAAGATGCTTTAGAGCGTACGAATAAAAAATTCATTAAGCGTTTTCAGTATTTAGAAAGTAAAGCCGGCGAGTTAGGAAAGCCATTAATGGATATGACTTTAGCAGAAATGGATGTATTTTGGAATGAAGCTAAAAAACTATAATTAATCAGCTATTTTTTTCAATGTTTTTACATCCTTAAGTACAATCTTTTTACCAATCAATTCAATAACTCCTAATTTATTAAAGTCGGATAGTAGGCGTATACAACTTTCTGTCGCAGTTCCAATTATTCCTGCCAATTCTTCTCGGGTTAGTTGTACCTTTAATGTCTTATCTTCGTTTTCTCCAAAAAAGTCATGTAAGTAAAGTAAAGTTTCGGCTAATCGTTGTTTTACTGTTTTTTGAACTAATGCAATTTTGTCATTTTCAGATTCTTTTAAATCTTCGCAAACAGTTTGCATTAATTTCATTGAAAACTGATTGTTGGTGTTAAAAAAACCAATGATTTCAGATTTCGGAATAAAGCAAACTTCCATATCAGCTACTGCTTTTGCCGTTAAATTGGCTGGCTCGTTACTAATCATAGAACGCTGTCCTAAAAGTTCTCCGGACTTAACCAGTTTTACAATCTGATCTTTTCCATTGGCACTTAGTTTAGAAAGTTTTCCAACCCCGTCTTTTACGCAAAAAACGCCATTAGTTACTTCGCCTTCTTCAAAAATAGCTTCGCCTTTTTTTATTTTATAAGTGGTTTTACTATTAGCTAGTTTTATTACTTCTTCTTTATTTAGGGCTTGCAAAGAAGTTAGTTGGCGTACGATACACTGGTCACATTTATTCATGACAAAAAATTTTAAGCAAAATTAACCAATATTCATGTCTTAAGCTGCAATAAATACATAAAAAAAGATAAGAAATGATGTACGTCTGTAATTTGCCTTTTTTTATTTCTTAAATTAGAATCGTAATTAATTAAAACGTGATAAATGTCATATTTATAGTCTTTTTCAATTTATAAACTTTGCATAAGTTAAAAAAAACAAATTATGAGTGAGCAAGGTTGTTTTCATTGTGGGTTAACCATTGCCAAAAATGAAGAAATCAATTTTGATGGAAAAAAGTTTTGCTGTAACGGATGTAAAACGGTTTACGAAATTTTCAGTCTTCATGATTTGACTTGTTATTATGATTTTGAAAAATCTCCTGGTGCCACTCCTCAAGACATTCAGGGTAAATATGATTTTTTAGATAACGAAGCTATTCTCTCAAAATTATTAGAATTTCAGGAAGGAAATACTGCTATAGTTTCTTTAAATATCCCACACATACACTGTAGTTCTTGTATCTGGATACTTGAAAATCTAAACAGAATCCAAAAAGGGATCAGTATCTCACAAGTTAATTTTCCAGAAAAAAGAGTTCGTGTAACCTTTAATTCTGATGTAGTTTCACTTAAATCTATTGCTTATTTGTTAAGTTCCATTGGATACGAACCTTATATAAGTTTAGAGAACTATGAAGCAGGGAAAAATAATGTAGACAGAAGTTTAACATATAAACTTGGTGTTGCCTTTTTTTGTTTTGGAAATATAATGTTATTGTCGTTTCCGGAATATTTCGAAATCAAGGAATTTTGGTTGGACAACTACAAGCCTTTTTTTAGAATTTTAATTTTTCTATTAGCGCTACCAAGTTTTTTGTATTCTGCTAGCGGTTATTATGTTTCGGCTTATAAAAGTATTAAATCACGAATGCTGAATATCGATATTCCAATTGCACTGGGAATCATCGTAATGTTTGTCAGAAGTACTTTTGATATTGTAATGAATTACGGATCAGGTTTTTTTGACAGCTTAACAGGCTTGGTTTTTTTCATGCTGCTGGGAAAAATGTTTCAAATTAAAACCTATAGTTTCTTAAGTTTCGAAAGAGATTTTAAATCTTACTTTCCTATTGCAGTTACTAAAATTAATATGGATACTTCAGAAGAGAGTGTTGCAATTTATGATGTCGTAAAAGGGGATAGATTATTGATTCGAAATCAGGAATTAATTCCGGTTGATGGTATTTTAATTAGTGAAAAGGCTGAAATTGATTATAGTTTTGTTACTGGGGAAGCAGTTCCGATAACTAAAAAATCGGGAGACAAAGTATTCGCCGGAGGAAAACAGATTGGAAAAGTGGTCGAAATGGAAGTTTTGCATTCTGTTTCACAAAGTTATCTGACACAGTTGTGGAGTAATGAAATTTTTCAAAAAAATGTGGAGCAAAAACACAAAACAATTACCGATAAAATTAGCCGCTATTTTACTCCAATATTACTATTAATTGCTTTTGCTGGATTTGGTTACTGGATTTTTATTGATACCAATACAGCTTTTAATGTTTTTACAGCAGTATTAATTGTTGCCTGTCCATGTGCTCTTGCACTGACAGCGCCGTTTACCTTCGGTAATATTTTGAGAATTATGGGCAGGCAGAAAATGTATCTTAAAAATGCACTGGTGATTGAACAACTTGCAAAAGTTGATACTATAGTTTTTGATAAAACCGGAACCATAACAACAAATAAAAAATCGAATATTGTTTATGAAGGAAGCCCAATTTCTGATGAGAATTATTTACTTATAAAAAATGTACTCCGTGCTTCCAATCACCCATTAAGCCGAATGTTATATGATTTTTTACCAGATTCAAAGCGACTAAAAGTTGATAATTTTGAAGAGATAACAGGAAAAGGAATTTTAGCTTCAATTGAAAATAAAACGATTCAAATTGGTTCAGCAGCATTTATTGGTATTTCAGATTTAGAAGCTGGTGAAATAGAAAAAACGGCGCTCCATATCAAAATTGATACTGAATATTATGGGCAGTTTAATTTTCAAAACCAATATAGAGATGGCCTTGCAGCGTTATTTTTAACTCTTAGTAAAAAGTATCAACTGAAAGTACTTTCCGGAGATAATGATGGAGAACGAAGTAATCTCGAAACAATATTGCCAAAGGGTACTGAACTCATCTTTAATCAGAAACCGGAACAGAAACTGGAATATATTAAAAAATTACAGGAAAAAGGTTGTAGTGTAATGATGGTTGGCGATGGGTTAAATGATGCAGGTGCCTTGGCGCAAAGCAATGCTGGGATATCTATTTCTGAAAATGTCAATGTTTTTTCTCCGGCGTGTGATGCAATACTAGATGCCCATGAATTTTCCCGATTAGATTATTTTTTAAAATTATCTCAAAAATCTATCTTGATCATCAAAATGAGTTTTGTTTTATCACTTTTGTATAATGTGATTGGCTTATCCTTCGCAGTAACTGGTAATTTGCTCCCTTTGGTAGCGGCTATTATTATGCCACTAAGTACAATTACCATCGTAAGTTTTGTGACTTTAATGTCTAACTATTTCAGCAGCAGTAATTTAAAATCATTATAAATAATTTGTAGATAAATTTTTATTAAATTTAACTTAAGTCTTTGACTATGATAATTATCATATTTTAAATGCCTGCAACCTACTAATTTTGTTAACATAAATTTAAGGTATGAGTGTAATTTATCTATTAATTTCAGTTAGTATTTTCGTAGCAATTGGCTTCTTCATAGCCTTTATCATCGCTGTCAAATCTGGACAATACGATGATGATTATACGCCTTCAGTCAGAATGCTTTTTGACGATGAAACCAAAATTACTCCTCAGAATAATAATTCAACAATCGAAGAAAAACAAGTATAATTATGGAAATGGAACAGTTTTATTACGACAACAAAATTGTAAAAAAATTCATTTATGCCACTATCCTTTTTGGAGTAGTAGGTATGCTAGTGGGGCTAACCCTTGCGGTTATGTACCTTTTTCCCAACATGACTGATGGGATTTCATGGCTAAGTTACGGACGATTAAGACCGTTACACACAAATGCCGTTATTTTTGCCTTTGTAGGTAATGCTTTTTTTGCCGGTTTGTATTACTCACTTCAGCGATTGCTGAAGGCCAGGATGTTTAGTGACTTTCTAAGTAACTTACATTTTTGGGGTTGGCAGCTTATTATAGTTGCTGCTGCAATCACACTGCCTTTAGGATATACTTCTTCAAAAGAATATGCTGAATTAGAGTGGCCAATTGATATTGCTATTGCCATAATCTGGGTAGTTATGGGTATCAATATGATTGGTACAATGTTGAAAAGAAGAGAAAGACACTTATATGTTGCAATATGGTTTTATCTTGCCACTTTCGTTACGGTTGCTGTGTTGCATATTTTTAATAACATTGAATTACCAGTGTCAGCTTTAAAAAGTTATTCGGTTTATGCTGGTGTTCAGGATGCCTTGGTACAATGGTGGTACGGACATAATGCAGTTGCATTTTTCTTAACTACTCCGTTTTTGGGTTTGATGTATTATTTTATTCCTAAGGTAGCAAATCGCCCTATCTATTCTTATAGATTATCTATTATTCACTTTTGGTCACTAATATTTATTTATATCTGGGCAGGTCCACACCACTTATTATATTCAGCTCTGCCAAACTGGGCTCAGAATTTGGGGGTTGTATTCTCAATAATGCTTATTGCTCCATCTTGGGGAGGTATGATTAATGGACTTTTAACGTTAAGAGGTGCGTGGGATAAAGTTCGTGAAGAACCCGTTTTGAAATTCTTTGTTGTGGCGATTACGGGTTACGGAATGGCAACTTTTGAAGGACCAATGCTTTCTTTAAAAAATGTAAATGCTATAGCGCATTATACAGATTGGATTATCGCACACGTACACGTTGGAGCACTAGCGTGGAACGGATTTATGTCTTTTGGTATTATTTACTGGTTGATTCCAAGAATGACAAAAAGTAATTTGTTCTCTAAAAAATTAGCCAATTTCCATTTTTGGATTGGCACTTTAGGAATCATTTTATATGCGCTACCAATGTACGTTGCAGGTTTTCAACAAGCTTCTATGTGGAAACAATTTAATCCGGACGGCACCTTAACTTATGGAAACTTCCTTGAAACGGTTACAGCAATCATGCCTTTGTATTGGATGAGAGCAATAGGAGGTACTTTATATTTGGTTGGAATGCTGACATTGGTGTACAATATTATAATGACTGTAAAAGCAGGTGAAACTATTGAAGATGAGTTAGCTCAGGCTCCAGCTTTACAAAGAATAAGCAGCAATAGACTGAATGGTGAAAAATTTCATACCTGGTTAGAAAGAAAACCAATTCAATTGACCATTTTGGCAACTATCGCGATCTTAATTGGAGGTATTATTCAAATTGTACCAACAATTATGGTGAAATCAAATATTCCAACTATTTCAAGTGTAAAACCTTATTCGCCCCTTGAACTTGAAGGACGTGATTTATATATAAGAGAAGGCTGTGTAGGTTGTCACTCACAATCTGTTCGTCCATTTAGAAGCGAGGTAGAACGTTATGGACCACAATCTAAGGCTGGCGAGTTTGTGTATGATCATCCATTTTTATGGGGATCAAAGCGTACTGGTCCAGATTTACTAAGAGTTGGAGGAAAATATAATGATAACTGGCATTTTAACCACTTTTGGAATCCACAAAGTACTTCTGCAGGTTCTATAATGCCAGGTTATAAGTGGTTGTTTGATAATAAAGCAATGGATTTATCATTGACGCAAAAGAAAATGCAGGCCATGGTTTCGCTTGGTGTTCCTTATACTGCAGATGAAATTGCAAATGCTCAAAAAACATTGAGAACACAGGCTTTATCAATAGAGAAAAGTTTAGAAAATGATCCTGATTTTGTAAAAAGTTACCAAGACAGTAAAAACAAAGCAGCTGCAAAAGGGGAAAAATTTGTCCCAATGAATGAAAGAGAAATCGTCGCTCTAATTGCTTATATACAAAGACTTGGGACTGATATTAAAGTAAAAGAAACTGCTAAAAAATAAAGTCATGTTCGAACAGATAAAACACAATATGGAGAATATATCGGGTATAGAAATTTACCCGATTTTATCTCTCTTAATTTTCTTTATCTTCTTTGTAGGATTAGGTTTTTGGGTATTCTCCTATCAAAAAGATAAAATTAAAGAAATGAGTGAAATTCCTTTAAATGAAGGACTTGGTGTAACTTCAAAAGATAAATAAGATGAAAAAGTTTTTCCCGGCATATATAAGAGTACCACTGTTTTTTTTCATTGGTTTTGCTTTGATGGAATATTGTATAGATTCTGGAGATAAGCCAGCTTTTATAAAATATCCAATGGTTTCTGTTTTTTTGTTTGTATTTCTATTTATTCTGATTGCTATCGAAATTACATTGAATGCTGTTAATCGTGTCATGTATCAGCTGATGACACCTGAAGAAAAAGCAAAATTAGATTATGAAAATAGTTTGAGTTTACAAGAAAGTACCTGGTATAAAGACTTAATGCATAAACTTACTAAAACAGAGCCAATTGAAAAGGAAGGGGATTTGTTACTGCATCATGATTATGATGGAATTAAAGAATTAGATAACAATTTGCCGCCATGGTGGGTCTATCTATTTTATATCACTATAATATTTGGTGTTGTATATCTTGCGCGCTTCGAAATTTTTGGAGCTGATAACCAAGAGATGGAGCTTAAAAAAGAAATGGCGCAGGCAAAAATTGATGTAGAAGAGTATTTAAAAACCGCTCCGGATTTAATGGATGAAAAAACGGTTGTTTTGTTAACGGATAAAGAAAGTTTAGAAGCTGGTAAAGAAATTTTCACCACTAATTGTGCTGCTTGTCACAGAGCAGATGCAGGAGGACAAATTGGTCCAAATTTAACAGATGACCATTGGATTCTAGGTGGCGGAATTAAAAATGTTTTTCATACTATTACCAACGGAGGACGTGATGGCAAAGGAATGGTTTCCTGGAAAACTAATGGTATGAAACCAAAAGAAATTCAAAAAGTGGCCAGTTATATCTTGTCTTTGCAAGGAAGTAAACCTAAAGACCCAAAAGATCCGGAAGGAGAAATTTGGGTAGATGAAAGTGCTTCTCAAAAAGATGCCGCAATTAAAACAAAAGATAGTACAGAAGTTAAAAAATAAGAATCATGTCAAATTTACCAGACGAAGCTTTTAGAGATACCATTGGAACTATTGATGAAGTTGGTAATCGAAAATTTATTTTCCCTAAAAAACCGTCTGGTAAATTCTATGATTATAGAAAAATTGTAAGTTATATTTTATTGGCAATTTTAGTTGCTAATCCGTTCATAAAAATAAATGGTAACCAATTTATGATGTTCAATGTTTTAGAACGTCGCTTTAATATTTTTGGATTCCCTTTTTGGCCTCAGGATTTTTATCTTTTTGTAATATCGATGCTTGTTGGTGTTGTTTTTGTGATTTTGTTTACTGTTGTCTTTGGGAGAATATTTTGCGGTTGGATTTGCCCGCAAACTATTTTTTTAGAAATGGTTTTCCGCAGAATTGAATATTGGATTGATGGTGACCGTGGTGCACAATCGCGTTTAGCACGCCAGGAATGGAATGCTGAGAAAATCCGAAAAAGACTTATTAAATGGACGATCTTTTTCTTAATTTCTTTTGGAATTGCTAATGTCTTTTTAGCTTATTTAGTTGGTAGTGATGCGTTATTTTTAATGATTGAAGAAGGTCCGGTTAAACAGTCCAGCAATTTTATAGCACTTCTAATTTTTACTAGTGTTTTCTATTTTGTTTTCGTTTGGTTTAGAGAACAGGTTTGTATAATTGCTTGTCCGTATGGTAGATTACAAGGTGTGCTTTTAGATAATAAATCTATTAATGTGGCGTATGATTTTGTCCGTGGAGAAAAAGAAGAAGGACGTGCTAAGTACAATAAAAAAGAAGATAGAGCCACAACTGGAAAAGGAGATTGTATCGATTGTCATCAATGTGTTCATGTTTGCCCAATGGGAATTGATATTAGAAACGGAACACAATTAGAGTGTACAAATTGTACAGCTTGTATTGATGAATGTGATGCAATAATGGAAACAGTAGGTTTGCCGAAAGGACTTATTCGCTATGCTTCGGAAGATGAAATAGCCAAGAAAGAACCTTTCAGATTTACAGCCAGAATGAAAGGTTATACAGCTGTTTTATTTATATTATTAAGTGTTTTTGTTGGAATGTTATTCTTGCGAACAAATGTCGAAGCAATCATCCTTCGTTTACCAGGTCAGTTATTTCAGCATAAAGGAGATAAGATAAGCAATGTTTATACGTATAAAATTGTAAACAAAACAATGAAAGATTACAATGATATCCATTTTGAATTGATTGATCAAAAAGGTGAAATTAAAAATGTTGGAAAAGAGCATTTCAAAATACAAAAAGAAGGCATTTCACAAGGAACTTTGTTTATAGAAATTAATGAAGTGCTTTTGGAAAGCGATAAAACCAAGGTTAAAATTGGCGTTTACAACGGCAAGGAATTGCTCGAAACTACCACAACAAACTTTTTAGGTCCGAGAAGTTTTAATTAAAAATAACACCACCATGACATCGCCACTATAAGACTTTGTGAAACAAAAACAAATAATTAAAAGGCGATACCATTTGACAACTAACAAATTAAATTTACAATATGAAAATAAATTGGGGAACAGGAATTGTCATTGCTTTTGCATTATTCATGACTTTTATATTGTATTTTGTTTTTGAAGTGCAATCCAACAGTAAATATGATAATGATTTAGTTGTTGAAGAATATTATAAACACGATTCGCATTTTCAGGAGGAAATGGCTCGTATTCAAAATGCACATGATTTGCAACAGAAACCTTCAATTGTATATAATGAAGAAGGTGTAAAAGTTGTTTTTCCTGCAAATTTTGAAAATGATAAAGTAAAGGGAAATATTCTTTTGTATCGCCCTTCAAATAAGAAGTTTGATTTTAATACTCAAATAACATTGACTAATTCCGTTATGTTAATTCCGAAAGTTAAATTGGTTAAAGGTCGTTGGGATGTTAATATGGAATGGCAATATAGTGGAACAAAGTACTTAACTAAAGAGGTTATTTACGTAAATTAAGACACATGTTATATTCTGCATTTATATTAGGCTTAATCAGTAGTTTGCATTGCATTGGAATGTGCGGTCCTATCGCTATGATGCTACCTGTAGATCATCAGAATGAAGCTAAAAAGGTTACTCAAATTGTTACTTATCATTTAGGCCGATTAACTGCTTATGCAACAATCGGAATGATTTTTGGATTATTAGGAAGAGGTTTTTTCCTGGCTGGACTGCAACAGAATTTATCAATTTTTATTGGTGTAGCAATGATAATTGCAGTTTTGATTCCGGAAAAAGTTTTTTCGAGATATAATTTTTCAAAACCTGTTTACAGAATTATTTCAAAAATTAAATCAAGTTTAGGAAGTCAATTTAAAAACAGAAGTTATAAATCTCTTTTTACAATTGGATTATTAAATGGATTTTTGCCATGCGGAATGGTTTACGTTGCCTTATTTGGTGCAATTGCTATGCAGAGTGCTGGTTTTGGTATTTTGTATATGTTATTATTTGGATTAGGAACTATACCATTAATGACTACTGTAGTTTACCTACATTCTTTGATAAAACTTCCCTTTCGAAATAAAATTCAAAAAGCAATTCCGTATGTTGCTTTTATTATTGGTGTTTTATTCATACTTAGAGGCTTGGGTTTAGGAATTCCTTACGTTTCTCCATCTAATATGAGTTTGTTTGTACAGGGAACTCCTAATTGTCATTAAACAGTCATCGAAAACAAATTCGTTTCCGGTGATTTTCTTTTTAAATGTAAATCAAAAGCCATACAAATATTTCGGACAAACGGTCTTCCGGCTTCTGTAATTTTTATTCTCTTTTCTTCAATTACAATTAACTGATCTTTTTCTATTTCTTCCAGGTCTTTTAATACACTTGGAAGTTCTTCAAAATAGCGCGCTTCATTATCCCAGGAAGTTTCAAAGTCACAAGTTAAATGCAATATGTGTTTTCTTATTTTCAGATCTTCATCGTTTAAAATATGTCCTTTAACAATAGGCAATTTATCCCATTCTAACAATTGGTAATAATCTTCTAAGTTTTTAGTATTTTGAGCAAAACTATACCAGCTATCACTGATAGAAGAAACTCCTAAACCAATCATTAATTGTGTTTTTGAAGCACTATACCCCATGAAATTTCTATGTAACCCTTTGTTTGCAGCTGCTTTGTATAAACTATCAGATTCTAAAGCAAAGTGGTCCATTCCAATTTCATGATAACCATTTTTTGAAAGTAATTGTTTTCCTATTTCGTATAGTTTTCGTTTTTGCGCGTCTTTTGGGAGGTTCTCCTCATTGAATCCACGTTGTCCATTTCCTTTAATCCAGGGTACATGGGCGTAACTGTAAAAGGCCAATCGATCTGGTTTTAAGGAATTTGTTTTTTCGATAGTATCGACAACATCTTCGATAGTTTGAAAAGGAAGGCCAAAAATTATATCATGACCAATAGAGGTATAGCCAATTTCTTTTGCCCAAAAAGTTACTTTGGCTACATTGTGAAAAGGTTGAATTCTATTAATTGCTTTTTGAACTTTTTCAGCATAGTCCTGAACTCCAAAACTTACTCGGCGAAAGCCTAAATCATATAACTTTTGAAGTTGCTCATAAGTTGTATTATTGGGATGTCCTTCAAAACTAAACTCATGCTGATCAGCTTTGTTGGCAAAGGTAAAAATGCCATTGATAAGATGTTCTAAATTGTTTTTTGAAAAAAACGTTGGAGTTCCACCACCTAAGTGTATTTCTTTTATAAGAGGTTTTTCAGGCAGTAGTTTACAATATAAACTCCATTCTTTTATGAGCGCTTTTATATAGTCTTCTTCGACAGTATGATTTTTGGTTATCCTTTTATTACAGCCGCAAAAAGTACACATACTTTCGCAGAAAGGCAAATGAATATATAAACTGATTCCGTTTTGAGAATTGCTTTCTGAAAAGGACTGTTGAAATGATGCTATCCATTTTTGTTCTGTAAATTCAACTTCATTCCAATATGGAACTGTGGGATAACTGGTATATCTTGGACCTGGAACATTGTACTTCTGAATCAGTGAGATTTTCATAAAAAAGTATTTTGGATTCATCAAAATTACTTCTTCCTATTAATATATAAAATGATAAATGTCATGCCGGTAACATAAAAAAAAGAGACTCAATTTTGAGTCTCTTCCCTGAATTAAATAACTAACATTAAATAGAATCCTGAATGATTTTGAGCCATTTTTTGGCAAACAGATGGTCTTGGTAAGCACTAATTTGTTTGATACGATCGTCGTCAAAATCATAGAATGGAATCGTAATTTTTTTAGAAGTTTCTCTTTCCTGAAATTCAAAATCAATTTTGAGAATAGTATCTGAATTTCCATCGGTAGTCAAAATTAATTTGCAGGATGAAACTGATTTTAAATCAACAAATGTTGATTCTTGTTGATTTGGATTAAAATTCATTAAAATGAATTTTCTATGTTTTTGGTCTATAGTCAGTGTTTTATTACTTTGTGACTCGGTTAAATCAAAATCTTCCGGATGACTCGGATTGAATTTCTTTTTAATATTTAAGATTCTTGATTTGTTTGCAGCGCTCGTTCGTGCAGAAAAATATATGGGAATGGCTACTATGATTGCGATCACAATACCAATAATGGTTACACTTGTTTCCATGTTTTTGAATTTGATAAATAATATGAAATGGCAAACTGTTTTCAGAAAGAAAACCGTTCGATTGTTTTTGAAGAAATGAATTCTTCTAACTAAATTTTCATGTATTTAACTACCAAAAAAAGTGGAAAGGGTAGAGCATAAGCAAGACTCTCTTGCTCTGAGTCGAGAATTGATTTGCAAAGTTTGATGCTGATTTTACGACTTGATGTTGCGGAATAACAACTAGTAAAGAATCAAACCATTTAATTATACCAGGATTGTGTGTTTTAATATTTGCTGCAAATTGATAACTTGCTTGTGGCTGTATAAAAGCTAATGAATCTGTATAATCTTTAGAGAAATTGGTATCTGTTTTGTGACCTTCTATTTCTTGTATAGCAGCATTGCTTTCTTGCGATGCAAAAAAGGCAAGAATCAAAAGTGATATAAAAATAACGGTTTTACGAATCCAATTCATGTTTGCGAATTTAGTTCATAAAACACAATTAATGAAATTTTAAAATGCTAATTACTTCTTAAAAACTGCTTTATTATTTTATCCTCAACTTTTATTGAAATAAGCTGAGGATAAAATATATTTTATTGCTGCATTTTGAAGTAATAATCAGCTGAGTGTTTTCCTCCTCCATAAAATAAGAAGAAGATGCAAAGTAATAGTATAACTACTGCTAAGATTAGGCTTTCAGAATGCATGTGCCCCATGAAATTTACAAGGACCGCACCAAAAAGGATAGGTAATTGGGCAGCAATTGCCCAGCGGGTGAGTAACCCAAAAACAATCATTATTCCTCCAATCATGTGGGCTGGGGCGATATAATGCAAAAGAAACATTCCGCCTCCATACTGATCAATAGGAGAAATTAAATCATGTAAATATTGCGCATTTGTTACAAATGAAATTCCTTTCATAAATAAAAAAACACCCAATACAATACGTACCAAATCTACTGGTAAATAAGTGTGCGAATTTGCCCATTTATTCAAACTTTTTACATTTTCCATGATACTACGTGATTAAAAATAATATACTAAGTTACTACTTTTTAGTGATATATTTATTTTTAAGTAGTTGGAAATAAGTTTTTTACTTTTTATTTAACTTATTTTGAGAATTCATAAAATGATATTAAACCTGAATAACGCCTAAATTAAATGCTTTTTGAATTGGAGCGTGATTTGCAGCTTCAATACCCATAGAAATCCAGGTTCGGGTATCTAAAGGATCAATAATGGCATCTGTCCATAATCTTGAAGCAGCATAATAGGGTGAAGTCTGTTCGTCGTAACGTGCTTTGATTTTATTAAACAGTTCGGTTTCTTTTGTTTCATCTATAATTTCACCTTTCGCTTTAAGCGAAGAAGCTTCAATTTGAGCTAATACTTTAGCAGCCTGTGTTCCTCCCATTACTGCAAGTTCTGCACTCGGCCATGCAAAAATCAATCTTGGATCATATGCTTTTCCGCACATTGCATAGTTTCCTGCTCCATAAGAATTACCAACAATTACAGTAAATTTTGGCACTACTGAATTACTAACTGCATTTACCATTTTAGCACCATCTTTAATAATTCCTCCATGTTCAGACTTTGATCCAACCATAAACCCGGTAACATCTTGTAAAAAAACTAAAGGGATTTTCTTTTGATTGCAATTTGCAATAAAACGTGTCGCTTTATCAGCGCTGTCCGAATAAATAACACCGCCAAATTGCATCTCGCCTTTTTTGGTTTTAACTACTTTTCGCTGATTAGCAATAATTCCAACTGCCCAACCATCAATTCTGGCATATCCTGTAATAATGGTTTGACCGTAACCCTCTTTATAAGCTTCAAACTCCGAATTATCAACCAAACGATTGATGATTTCCATCATATCGTATTGCTCGTTTCTGGCTTTTGGCAAGATTCCGTAAATATCTTTAGGTTCCAGAGTAGGTTTTTCGGCTTTAATTCGGCTATAGCCAGCTTTATCAAAATCACCAATCTTATCTACTATGTTTTTTATTTTATCTAAAGCATCTTTGTCATCTTTAGCTTTATAATCAGTAACTCCGGAAATTTCGCAATGCGTTGTCGCACCACCTAAAGTTTCATTATCTATAGTTTCGCCAATGGCAGCTTTTACCAAATAACTTCCGGCAAGGAAAATACTTCCGGTTTTATCTACAATTAAAGCTTCGTCACTCATAATAGGTAAATACGCCCCTCCGGCAACACAGCTTCCCATAACAGCTGCAATTTGGGTGATTCCCATACTGCTCATTTGGGCATTATTTCTAAAGATTCTTCCGAAGTGTTCTTTATCTGGAAAAATTTCATCTTGTAATGGCAAATAAACACCGGCACTATCTACCAGATAGATAATAGGAAGTCTGTTTTCCATAGCAATTTCTTGAGCACGCAGGTTTTTCTTTCCTGTAATTGGAAACCAGGCCCCTGCTTTAACGGTGGCATCATTAGCAACAACAATACATTGCTTGCCTTTTATATATCCTATTTTTATCACAACTCCTCCCGAAGGACATCCACCGTGCTCTGCATACATTCCTTCACCAACAAAACCTCCAATTTCTATACTTTTAGAATTTTCATCCAATAAATAATCGATACGCTCGCGGGCTGTCATTTTACCTTCAGCATGGAGTTTTTGGATACGTTTTTCGCCTCCCCCTAATTTTACTTTGGCAAATTTTTGTTTTAATTCAGAAAGTAAGAGCTTATTGTGATCTTCGTTTTTATTGAAGTTTAAATCCATAAGATATTGATGTTTTTACAAAATACTGTTGGCTAATTTACAAAATCAATTGAAACTCACATAATAAATATGATTCTGCAATGAAATAAAACCAGGTGTCTGAAAACTCCACTGTAAATAATTTTCGGTAGAAAGAAGTATATTATTACGAACTTGTATTAAACAAAAAAACAGAAGCGAGCTTCTGTTTTTCTTATACTTATTGAGTTTGATTATTTTTTAGAATCGCAAACCATTCTTTTTAAAATGGCCCATTGTTTTAAGGCATCACGAGCTTCAACAGCAGGATATCCTAACATTGTTTTTCCTGCGGGAACATCTCCAGTTACTCCAGAACCCGCTCCAACAATAGCTCCATCACCAATTGTTGTGTGATCTTTTATAGAGGCACTTCCGCCAATTATAACGCCATTTCCCAGCGTAACAGAACCTGCTAAACCACTGTTTCCGGCCATAATACAAAATTTACCTAATTTACTGTTATGTCCAATTTGAACTAAATTATCAATTTTACAACCATCCCCAAGAACAGTCGAACTGAATTTTCCACGGTCTACACAAGTGTTTGCACCAATTTCAACTCCGTTTCCAATAATTACATTTCCGATTTGTGGAATTTTAACCAAACCTTTTTCTTTGCAGGGACGAAATCCAAAACCATCAGCACCAATAGTAGCATTTGGATGGATGATACAGTCATTACCAATATGACAACGCTCACGAACCACCGTTCCTGACCATATAATAGTATTTTTTCCGATAGTACATTCGTCTAAAATTGTCACATTTGGATATATAGTGGCATTAGCGCCGATTTCAACTTTTGGGCCTATATAACATCCAGCGCCAATTCTGGCTCCTTCACCAATAATTGCAGTTTCATCAACCGTTGCGGTTTTGTGAATATTGTTATGGAAAATTGGAGTAGGAGGTGCAAAAAGAGCTAAAATTTGAGACATTGCCAAATCGGCATTTTTTACTTTAATAAAAGCACGATTTTCTCCAGGCTCTATTGAAATATCTTCGTTAACTACTGCAATAGATGCATTTGAAGCCGACCAGTATTTTTCATATTTTTTGTTTCCTATAAATGAAATTTCTGAAGTTGTTGCTTTTTCTAATTGCTCTGTTGCAGTTATACTTTGAGAAGTAGTGCCGTAAATTACGCCATTGATCACTTCGTTAATTTCTTGAATTGAATAGGATTTCATTTACTGAATTTAATTGATTTAGGGGTTTATTTTTACCAAATAAAATCAATTAGATCCTAATTACCTAATGTTTTTTTTGTGTTTATTGAAATATGTTTAAAATAACAGTTTAAATATTACAAAATTAACACTTTAGATGTTGATTTATTAATTGTTTTCTAATTTATGCACGCATAGTTAATGCTGATTTTTCCTTAAAAACGCATAAGTTTCAGGGAATTTAAAAAAGAAAATTAAAGTTTACTTAATTGATAGGTAGTAACTTACAATTTTTAATTGCAGTAATTAAGTTGAGGAATAAAAAAAAGCGATTCACTTTTAAGAAAATCGCTTTTTGTAAATTTATTCTTTTATTTTAGATAATGAAATAGCATTAATGCAATATCTTAATCCACTTGGTTCGGGGCCGTCAGGAAAGACGTGTCCGAGATGAGCGTCGCAGGTACTACAAACTACTTCAACGCGAATCATTCCGTGTGATTTATCAGCATTATAAGCAATCGCATTTTCTTTGATTGGTTGTGTAAATGAAGGCCAGCCCGTTCCTGATTCAAATTTTTCAGAAGCATCAAAAAGTAAAGTGCCGCAGCATTTACATTCGTAGATTCCCGGATCAAATAAACTGCAAAGTTCAGAACTAAAAGATCTTTCGGTCCCTTTTAAGCGAGTTACCTGATATTCTTCAGGAGTTAAGATCTGTTTCCATTCCTCTTCCGTTTTCTCCACTTTTTTCTCTGGAGTCGGATTTCCTTTATTTGTAAAACGAATTACATCTGCCCATTTTATCATAACTTTTTTATTTAGTTTTCAGTCTCAGTTTTCAGTTTTGAACTGCGACTGAAAACTGCGACTGAATACTGTTACTATTCCTCTTCCTTTTGGCCCATCATCATTAAAAATGCTTTTAAGAATGGGTCAATATTTCCGTTCATTACGCCATCAACATCGCTGGTTTCATAGCCGGTACGAACATCTTTTACTAATTTATAAGGTTGCATAACATAATTACGTATTTGCGAACCCCATTCAATTTTCATTTTTCCGGCTTCAATATCAGCACGTTGTGCTTGCTGTTTTTTCAATTCAATTTCGTACAATTGAGAACGTAACATTTGCATGGCACGCTGTCTGTTGTCTTGTTGAGATCGCGTTTCTGAACACTGAATCTGAATTCCCGTTGGTTTGTGTACCAATTGAACTTTAGTTTCTACCTTATTTACGTTTTGTCCTCCGGCACCACTAGAGCGGGAAGTTGTAATTTCGATATCAGCAGGATTAATGTCAATTTCGATACTGTCATCAACAAGCGGGTAAACATAAACCGACACAAACGAGGTATGGCGTTTTGCATTACTATCAAAAGGTGAAATTCGAACCAAACGATGCACGCCGTTTTCTCCTTTTAAATAGCCAAAAGAATAATCTCCTTCAAACTCTAAAGTTACGGTTTTAATACCGGCAACCTCACCTTCCTGAAAGTTCAGTTCTTTTATTTTGTAGCCATAACTCTCTCCCCACATCATGTACATACGCATTAACATTCCGGCCCAGTCACAACTTTCGGTTCCACCGGCTCCGGCAGTAATCTGAATAACAGCACTCAGGCTGTCACCTTCGTCAGAAAGCATGTTTTTAAACTCAATGTTTTCAATGTGATCTTGCGTTGTTTTATAATGCTCGTCTAATTCTTCTGCAGAAAGTTCTCCTTCTTTATAAAAATCATACGCCAGCTGAAGCTCGTCAGTAAGTTCGATGGCTTTGTTATAATCTTCGATCCATTTTTTCTTGTTTCGAAGGTTTTTTACAATGACTTCGGCTTCTTTTGCATTGTTCCAAAAGTCGGGAGCGAAGGTCTTTTCTTCTTCGTTGGCAATTTCGATTAGTTTGGCATCAACGTCAAAGATACCTCCTCAACGCACCAAGGCGCTCCACAATACCTTTTATTTGTTCGGTAGTTGTCATAAATTAATAGTAGTTTTATATGTTTTTTATAAATATTACGTTAATTTGGTTGTATGGTAATTTGCTAGTTAAAATTTACTAAAACTTGCCGAGATTAACAAACAGTAATACGTAATTTTGTTGCACAAAAATAAGATATAGTTTTTAGAATATGGAAATAAATTTAATTAGCGATACCATAACCAAGCCTACGCACGAAATGTTGCAGTATATGTTCAATGCCCAGGTTGGGGATGATGTATATAAACAAGATCCAACAGTTATCGAATTAGAGGCGAGAGTAGCTGAATTTTTTGGTATGGAAGCGGGACTGTTTTTTCCTTCTGGAACTATGGCAAACCAAACTGCAATTAAATTACATACACAACCCGGAGAACAATTAATAGCTGATAAATACGCACATGTCTACCATTATGAGGGAGGAGGAGTATCTTTTAACAGTGGTGTTTCTTGTTGTTTATTAGATGGAGACAGAGGGATGATAAATGCAACTCAGGTTGCTGCAGCAATAAATGATCCTGAATTCTACCATAGTCCGTTAACTAGTTTGGTGTGTGTAGAAAATACAACAAATAAAGGTGGAGGTGCTTGTTACGAATTAGAAGATTTAAGAGAAATAAAAAAAGTTTGTGATGCTAATAATCTGAAATTCCATTTAGATGGTGCAAGAATTTGGAATGCCTTAGTGGCAAAAAGACAAAATCCGAAGGAATTTGGAGCAATTTTCGATACCATTTCTGTTTGTTTGTCAAAAGGATTAGGAGCTCCAATAGGTTCTATATTACTTGGTAGTAAAGCTGATATTCGCAGAGCGTTGAGAATCAGGAAGATATTGGGTGGAGGGATGCGTCAGGTTGGTTATTTGGCGGCAGCCGGATTATATGCTTTAGCACATAATATTGAAAGATTAGCAGAAGATCACCGAAGAGCCAAAGAGATTGCAGCAGTTTTAAGTACAAAATCATGGATTGCAGCAATTGAGCCTGTAGAAACTAATATTTTAATTTTTTCATTAGCTGAAGGATATAGCGACCAGCTTTTGATTGAAAAATTAAAGCAGAAAAATATTTTAATTAGTGCACTCGGACATAACAAACTCCGAATTGTAACACATTTAGATTATAAAGAAGTAATGCATACTTATGTGATTGAGACACTTCAAAAGTTTTAAAAAAAAGGCACTAAGAAGCTAAGGNNCCTTAGCTTCTTAGTGCCTTAGAATCTTATTTAAATAAATTATCCATTCCCGGAATCATCGGCATATCCATTTTGGCAACAGCATCCAATTCTCTTTCGTTTACGTTTGTTGCTTTTTCAATAGCTTTATTTAAAGTTACAATTAAGTAATCTTCCAGTTGTTCTTTATCTTCTAATAAAGAGTCATCAATAGAGATTGAGGTTACTTTTCTATTAGCTGTTAATGTTACTTTCAATAATCCATCAGCGCTTTGTTCATCAATTAAAACAGTATCTAAACGCTTTTTTGTATCTTCAATTTTTTGTTGGGTTTCTTTAAGTTTACCCATCATTCCCATTAAATCCATTTTGTTGATTTTTAAATTATTTCAGACAAAATTAGTATATTGCTGTCTTATATCAATACAATATTTTATGAAAAAATTAATTCTGTTCTATTGTGTTTATAGTATTTTTGCTGTGTCTTATATAAAAATTAATGCTCAATCAATGCAAAACGATATATCAGCCCCACAGGCCAAAGTAATTCCAAAATCATTAAAAAAACATAAAGAAACCCGAATCGATAATTATTTTTGGCTTAATGACAGAGAAAATTCGGAGGTTCTTGATTATCTAAACCAAGAGAATGCCTATTATCAAAGTATGACCTCGCATACAAAAGGGCTACAAGAATCTTTGTATGAAGAGATGAAAGGTAGGATTAAAGAAGATGATTCATCTGTTCCTTATTTTTATAATGGTTATTATTATATTACCCGATTTGAAACGGGTCAGGATTATCCTATTTTTTCAAGAAAAAAAGGGAGTCTATCTGCAGAAGAAGAAATTATGTTTAACTGCAATGAAATGGCAAAAGGACATGCGTATTTTAAGCTTGGAGGCTTAAGTATTAGTCCTGATAATAAATTTGCAAGTTTTGGGCTTGATCTTGTTGGAAGAAGAATTTATACCATTCAGATAAAAAACTTAGAGACGAACGAAATTTTGAGTGACAAAATAGAAAACGCAACCGGCGGATCTGTTTGGGCAAATGACAATAAAACCATTTTTTATGTCAAACAAGACGAAGTTACATTAAGATCTGATAAAGTTTTCAGACATAAAATTAATAGCGATTCTGCTGCTGATGTTTTGGTTTTTGACGAAACCGACGACACTTTTAATGTTTCAATCAGTAAAGAGAAATCAAGAAAATATATTGTAATTGGTTCAGGAAGTACTTTGACAACAGAGTACAGAATTTTGAATTCTGATAATCCAGATGGAGAATTTGAAGTATTCCAACCTCGAGTTCGTGGTTTAGAATACAGTATTTCTCATTTTGAAGATTCATTTTATATTTTAACGAATAAAGATAAGGCAACCAACTTTAAGTTGATGAAAACGCCTGAAAATAAAACAGCAAAAAAATATTGGGTAGATCTTATTCCGCATCGCGATGATGTTTTACTGGAAGATATCGAAATCTTTAAAAACTATCTGGTTGTAGAAGAACGCTCAAACGGATTGAATCATATTCGTATTATGCCCTGGAATGGTGAACCGGATTATTATTTACCTTTTGGAAGCGAAACATATAACGCTTATACCACTACGAATATTGATTTTGATACCGATGTTTTGCGTTACAGCTACCAATCTTTAGCAACGCCATCGTCTGTAATTGATTTCAATATGAAAACTAAAGCCAAAGAAATTTTAAAAGAACAACAGGTTTTAGGAGGAAAATTTGATAAAGAAAATTACGTCGAAGAAAGAGTTTGGGCAACAGCCAGAGATGGTGTAAAAGTGCCCATTTCGATAATCTATCGTAAAGGATTAGAAAAAAACGGTAAAAATCCGTTATTACTTTATGCTTATGGTTCTTATGGAATCACTATGGATACGTATTTTTCCTCAACAAGATTATCTTTATTAGATCGCGGCTTTGTGTATGCAATCGCCCATATTAGAGGAGGGGAGGACTTAGGAAGACAATGGTACGAAGATGGAAAACTGTTAAAAAAGAAAAATACCTTTACAGATTTCATCGATTGCTCTAAATTTGTAATTAACGAAAAATTTACTTCTGCTGAACATTTGTATGCAGAAGGAGGATCTGCAGGAGGACTTTTGATGGGTGTTATTGTAAATGAAGCCCCACAATTGTACAACGGAGTGATAGCTCAGGTTCCTTTTGTAGACGTAATAACAACAATGCTAGACGATAGTATTCCGTTGACAACCGGAGAATATGATGAATGGGGAAACCCAAACAATAAGAAATATTATGATTATATGTTATCGTATTCACCATATGATAATGTAAAAGCACAAAAATACCCTAACATGTATGTTTCCACAGGATTACACGATTCACAAGTGCAATATTGGGAACCTGCGAAATGGGTCGCCAAGTTAAGAACTATGAAAACAAATGATAATCTTTTGTTTTTAGATACCAATATGGATGCTGGACATGGCGGCGCTTCGGGAAGATTTGAAGCTTTAAAAGACTTAGCAAAAGAATTTAGTTTTTTATTAGATTTAGAAAAAATTAAAAGCTAATTAGAAAATTTTTGTTAAATTTGCAACCTATCAAGGTTATTTTAAAATGCCTTTGATTAACTATTTTTTTATGAAAGAAGAAATAAATGCTTATAATAATGTTTTAGAATTAATAGGTAACACCCCACTTATTAAGCTAAATAAAATCACCGAAGACTTAGAAGGAAATTTCTACGCAAAGGTAGAAGCTTTTAATCCAGGACATTCCTCAAAAGATAGAATAGCGTTATATATTATTGAAGAAGCTGAGAAAAGAGGGATTCTGTCGCCAGGTGATACCATCATCGAAACTACATCTGGTAACACAGGTTTTAGTTTGGCAATGGTTAGCATTATTAAAGGTTATAACTGTATTCTGGCGGTAAGTTCAAAATCATCAAAAGACAAAATTGACATGTTGAGAAGTTTAGGTGCAAAAGTTTATGTTTGCCCAGCTCACGTGTCAGCAGATGATGAAAGATCTTATTATAATGTTGCCAAACGTTTACACGAAGAAACAAAAGGGTCTGTGTATATTAATCAATACTTTAATCAATTAAATATTGATGCTCATTACAACAGTACTGGACCAGAAATCTGGGAACAAACAAAAGGAAGAATTACGCACCTTATTGCTTGCAGCGGAACCGGAGGAACAATCTCAGGAACAGCTAAATTCTTAAAAGAACAAAACCCTAATATTAGAATTCTTGGAGTTGATGCTTTTGGATCAGTGTTAAAAAAATACCATGAAACAAGAGAATTTGATAACAAGGAAATTTATCCTTACCGTATTGAAGGTTTAGGTAAAAACTTAATTCCATCTGCTACAGATTTTGATATTATTGATAAATTCATGAAAGTAACAGACGAAGAAAGTGCCCACTCTGCAAGAGAAATCACTCGTAAAGAAGGTTTATTTGTAGGGTATACTTCAGGAGCAGTAATGCAAGCCATCAAGCAATATGCTGAAGAAGGGGAGTTTACAAAAGATAGTAATATTATTGCTATTTTCCCTGATCACGGTTCTCGTTATATGAGTAAGGTATTTAGTGATGACTGGATGAACGAACAAGGATTCTTTGATAGTATTAATGAAGAAGAAGTTCAGAAAATTGAATTTGTAAAATAAAAAGGATTATTCCTAAATATATAAAACTCCAGATATTTTAATTTCTGGAGTTTTTTTTTGTAAATAAGTAAGTTTTCCCAAATAAATAGGAATTGCTAATAATAGTTTTAATGATATTAAATATGTAAATACCGTATTTATACGTAAGAAATTTTTATTTTGATTGAATTAAATTTATAAATTTAATAATGTTACTGAAACTATAAATAAATACAATTGAACGTTTATAATTATCAATTTTGGTTATTTTAACGATTATTTAGGTTAGTTGTCGAAAAAATTTCTGACCAAATACATAATAATATAGATTAGCAGTGTTAAAATGACACAATGTTGTTTTATAACCCTAAATCTACTATTATGAAAAAATTACTACTTACTTTATTGTTTGTAAGTTTTTTGAATGCGAGTGCTCAGAATCCGATTCAGGAATTTACTTTTAATGGAACTTTAGTTAATACTAAAAATACAACCTCATTTATGGGAACAAATAATTTTGTTGCTGATAGAAATGGAGTTGAAAATGGAGCTCAAAGACTTGTTAATAAAGGTATGGAGGCTATTATCACTGATCTTCCTCAAGATAATAAAGCCAGAACAGTTACTATTTGGGTAAAACTGAATGATATTGCAAAGGCAAACTATATTTGGGGTTATGGAACCGCATATAATGCCCAATATTGTGGTTTGCTACAACAAGGCACAACCTCTTCTAATTCTGACTTAAGTATGGCTGGTTGGGGTGCTTCGAATGACGTTATTGTTTCTGCATCTTTAACGAAAAACATTTGGTACCAATATAGTATTACTTACGATGGAACAGTATCTAAAATATACCGTGATGGACAATTATTGAAATCTGTTAGTGGAATTAATCGTTCTACAAAAGGTAACATTTTTAGATTAGGAGAAATAAATACAACAATAGGTATAAATGCTGATATTGATGATTTAAAGATTTACAATGTTGCCATGACAGATGAGCAAATTATGTCAGATTATAATAACTCTAAACCGGTAATTGTAGTTTCAGAACCAGTTGTGGCTTCAAAAGCTGCAAAAACTGCAGGAAAAGGAAAAGTGGCTGCAAAAGCCACAGCACCGTCAAATACAATTATTGCGACCGGCGATTTAAATGGAAATACTAAAAATGTTGAGGTATACTCACAAGGGCAGAAAATAGTTGGCGATAATGCAATGAGTATTAATGATCTGCCGGAAGGAACTTATTTATTGAAAATAACAAATAAACCTTCAAATAAAATAACATCAAAATAGAAGTAAAAATTTGGTTTATAAAAATAGTTAGTTAGTTTTTTTGTGTTAGTAGGAATTAAATTTTTTGAATAGTGAAAAAAGCCTTTTAAATTTGGATTTTAAAAGGCTTTTTTGTTTTTATTAATGTTTTTTCTGTTGTCCTGGCGCATAAGCTTTGGCGCTTTTACTTCCCGACATCTTTTTTGCTTGTCCTGGAGGAATTTTTCCAGAAGAGGTATGAGTGTGGGTACTGCAGCTTATTACGCTAAGTGCTACAAATAAAATAACCATAATGATTACGGCAACTTTTGTGTATTTTGATGTTTTCATAAAATTAATTTTTTTTTGAGGTCGCACAAATATAATGGTTAATATGATTTTTCATAATCTCTAATCTTAGTTTAAAATCATTACAAACAAAGCTAAAATTGGAACACTTTAGTATTATTTGTTTGATGCATTTGAGGTGATAAATTAAAATATAAAAGAAAGCTGTTTTATAATGATAAATCCATTCGCGAAGTAAATTGATTTTTTGTAAATATGTTTTTACAAATGTGATTTGATAAAACCTTAAAATGTTAATATTTTCTAATTCAATAAGAATGCTGTATTTATGTCTGATAAATATTTGTAAAATTGAATTAAATTCATAGTTTTAACAAAATTTGCAAAAGTATAAGTAAACTTAATAAAGAGTTTTTATTTATCAATTTTGATTATTTTAAAGAGATTAAATACATAACAAAGAACGCTTTTTATATACCCCAAAATTCTATAATATGAAGAAACTATTACTCACTTTAATGTTTGTAAGCTTTTTTAATAGTAACGCCCAAAATCCGGTCCAGGAGTTTAATTTCAATGGAAATTTAAATAATAAAGATAATACCATTTCGCTTTTAGGATCACCTAATTTTGTAAATGACAGAGCGGGAATTGCTAAAGCAGCTCAGCGACTTACTAATAAAGTTTTACAAGGTGTAGTAGGAGATCTTCCGCAAGATAACAAACCAAGATCAATTTCTGTCTGGGTAAAATTTAATACTATTACTGCAGTTAATTATATTTTTGGTTACGGTACAACAGTCAATTCGCAGTATTTTGGTTTGTTACAGCAAGCTATAGCAGCAGGTACTTCAGACTTAAGTTTGGTTGGATGGGGAGATACAAATAATATTGTAGTTTCAATTCCTCTTCAGAAAGAGGTTTGGTACCAATATAGTGTTACTTATGACGGTACCAATTCTAAAATATACCGTAATGGCGAATTGTTAAAATCAGTAGAAGGGATAACACGTTTAACAAAAGGTTATATTCTTAGATTGGGACAATTAAACGCTGCAGTTGGCATCAATGCAGATATTGATGATCTAAAGATATATAATGTTGCTATGACAGATGAGCAGGTTATGGAATCTTATAATAGTTCAAAGCCAGCTATAACTGAAGCTATTTCAGTTTCAAATACAGTGAAAAAAGTTTCTACTGTATCTTCTAAGGCGATTGCAGCAAAAACAACAACTGGAGCAACTTCTGAGGTAAATACTGTTACTAAAACTGTTGAGGTTTTCTCGCAAGGAAGAAAAATAACAGGAACTAATGCTTCAAATATTGGTGATTTACCAGAAGGAACTTATTTGATTAAGGTGACAAATAATGCTGCAAAAAAGTAATTTGCAATTAAAAAGTTAAAGGTAAAAGTAGGTATTGTTTACTTACAATAAATTAATGTTTTTACCGGATAATGTTCTGTTTTTGAGTGATTTATTTTAAGTCTTGTTTCTGTAGATACAATATATTTTATAAAGAAGATAACCTGTAATGCTGAACAATAGGATAATGGTAAGCCACATTCCTAAAATATCTGTAAATTTATTTTTTGGATTTATTTTGATTTTTTTCCACTCTACTATTTTTGCAGTTTTGTTACTTAATAATTTTACTTTAACCTGATCTCCGTTTTTTACTTCCTTAATTAGATTTTGTTCTTCATGAGATAACATGAAATCTTGTTCGGCATTTTGAATCTCAAAAGTATAATTTTTTGTTCCAACGCTTATTATGCAATAAAAGAGAGAAGTAGGCGGACTATCACCTGAACTTACCCAATATGTATCTACTACTTTTCCTGTCATAATTTGTCCATAACGTACGTGTTCATCATATTCTAATTTGATAAAATATGATGCTATAAAAAATAAAATTAGTGCGATAACCAGTAAAAATGGACCAAAAAATATTTTTTTTATTTGGTTAAGTTGCGCTTCATGGTTTGAATCCATAATTAATTTAATTTTTTTTATAATTGTGCTTTATAAGATTTTTATTGAAGGGAATATTTCTTAAATAATGAATAGAAGATTGAAAAATAGTATTCAATAGATAGGATCACTCGTTTATCAAGGAATTGTCTACTTTCAAACATAAAAATTCTAATATTTTAATCCTTACGGTTTTCCTCATTGGGTAAAAAAAAAACTCCAGATTGCTCTGGAGTTTAGTTTAAGTAAAAAAGAAAATATTATTCTTCTTTCATCGTATGATAAACGTTCATTACGTCATCATCTTCTTCAATTTTTTCGATTAATTTCTCAACATCAGCTATTTGTGCTTCTGTTAATTCTTTAGTGATTTGAGGAATACGCTCAAAACCAGAAGATAAAATTTCAAGTCCTCTGTTTTCTAATTCTTTTTGCAAAGCTCCAAAGCTTCCAAAAGGAGCGTAGATTAAGATTCCGTCTTCGTCTTCAAAAACTTCTTCCGCACCAAAATCAATAAGTTCTAATTCTAATTCTTCAGGATCAAGATTTCCTTTTGCAATTCGGAAATTACAAGTATGGTCGAACATAAACTCTACTGAACCCTGAGTTCCCATAGTTCCGTTGCATTTGTTGAAATAACTACGAATGTTTGCTACTGTTCTGTTATTATTATCAGATGCTGTTTCAATCAAAATAGCAATTCCATGAGGAGCATATCCTTCAAACAAAATTTCTTTATAGTTGGCAGTATCTTTATTACTTGCATTTTTTATCGCGCGCTCCACATTGTCCTTAGGCATGTTGGCTGCTTTCGCATTTTGTATAACAGCTCTTAATCTAGAATTGGCATCTGGGTTAGGTCCGCCTTCTTTAACAGCCATAACGATATCTTTACCAATTCTGGTAAATGTTTTGGCCATCGCTGACCAACGTTTCATTTTTCTTCCTTTTCTAAATTCGAACGCTCTTCCCATTTCTAATTTTTAGTTTTGTGATGCAAAAATACGGTTATTCCTTATTTTTCCAAAATCAATTGTATTCTTTTTTAAATTATGTTCTTATGAAATTTTAACTTTGATTTTAAAGACATTCATGCCGAATTTAACCGCAAGGTTCGCAAGGTTTTTACGCAAAAGCTTTACGAACTTAATAAACATATGCTGCAAACGTAAAGAAAAAAGACTTTGCGAACTTTACGGTTAAAATGTATGTTCAAAGTGAGACAACCTGAAACCTATTTTGAAGCATTAAATTCCGTAATAATATTTACAGCCTCATTCAGGTAAGGATTTTTTTTCAGACTATCAATCTGATATTGGTTTATTGTTTTTTCGGTTGGATAAACGCCCAGTAAAAATTGATTTACAGTTGAATTATAAACGTCTAATGGATTGTTTTCGTCATTAAAGGTGTTGATCTCTTTCCAAAGTGAATTCACTAATTTTTTCTGATTAAAAACAGCATCAATTGTCATGGGAATTTCGGATTTTGGAGTGTTAACCAATTGGTCTATTTTTAAATTTATCTTTTTTACATCGTTAAAATAATAATTGTCAGCCAGTCGTGCTCTGCTACTTTGTGCAAGTTTATCAATTAAAGGTCGCTTTACAAATGGTTTGTATTTTAAAAAGGGTTGTATACTGTCGTTTTTAATGGCAGTCGGAAAATCGCTTTCTTTTTGATAAACACCTTCATAAAATTCAGGTACTACAACATCTGGTTTAACTCCTATATATTGGTGGCTTTTTCCTGTTACTCTGTAAAATTTATTAATAGTGATTTTTAAATAATCGGTATTTTTTTCCTCGTCAAGCGAAAGAATGGTTTGCATGGTTGCTTTTCCAAGTGTAGTACTACCAAGAATTAAAGCGCGATTGTAATCTTGCAATATTGAAGAAAAAAACTCACTGGCTGAAGCCGTATTACTATTCACCAACACGACGATCGGACCTTTATAAATCATTCCTCTGTAAGGATCATTAATGACTGATGTACCTTGTTTGTTATCTATTACAATTGAAAGCGGACCATAATCTACAAACATTCCGGCCAGTTTGATGGCTTCTTCCATAGATCCGCCGCCGTTGTCAATTAAATCTATTACAAGGCCTTTTATATTATCACGGTCTAATTTTATTACTTCCCTGGCCACATCATCAGCACAACCTTTTCGGCTGTTCCCATCTAAATCGGCATAAAAACTCGGAATCTTGATGTAGCCAATTTTACTCTCTTTACCCACAATAAAACTGAAAACCGAATTTTCTTCATCTTTCATGACTTGTTTTTCGATATAAACGTCGAAACTTTTACCTGAATTCCTTTTTAGAGTTAATGTAATACTTTTATTAGATTCTGATAAAATCATGGTAGAAATGGATTCTAATGATGCACAAGAAACCTTTAATGTATCTTTATGGTTGGATATCGAAACAATCTGATCGCCTTTTTTTATTTGTCCTGTCTTAAAAGCCGGACCATTGGGATCTATTTCATCAATAATAATTTCGTTTTTCTCGTTCAAATTAACAGTCATTCCAAGCGATAAATGTTCTTTTGACAGAGAAGCTACAAAACTCGATTTTGAATCATCACTAAAATAAGCTGTATGCGGATCAAAGTACGTACAAAAGAAGTTGTATATCTTCTCTTCCAGTTTTGTATTCGTTTCTAAAAGGGTATTGAAACGACAAATTTCATTAGTTAAAATAGTAGTTCTGGAAGCCAGTTCAATCGATTTGAAGTTGGTTTTAATAGAATCTAAATTATCACTGGTTTCAGCTATATCATCTAAAATCTGATAACGTAATTTTTTAAGCCAGACTTTCTCTACATCTTCTTTTTTTAAATAAAACGGAAAAGATTTTTTATAAAACCGAATCGTATCTTTCTTAGTATAATCAATAGTTCCACTTTGAATCTTTTCTAAAACGGCTTTTGTTCTGATTAGTCCGTCTTTATATTTATTTGAAATATCATCCACAAAATTACAATCACCTTCCATGATCATATCATCCAGGCTAACACGATATTTTTTTGATAATTCATCGTATTCTGACTTAAAAAAGATGTTTCTGGAAGGATCTAATTCGTTAATTAGATTATCAAATACAAAAATGGACAAACTGTCATCAACTGGTTTTGGCCTGATATGTTCGCTTTGAATAAGTCTGTTTATCTTACTTAAGATTTCGCAAGTGTTTGCGCTATTTTGACTAAATAGAACGCTGGTAGTCATCAAAAAAAATAATAGTATTTTTTTCATAAATCGAAGATCTTCGTTTACCCTAAAATTACACTTATTTTTTTGATTAAAAGTTATATTTTTTCTAAAATATCTTACATTTAAACGATTTGTTTTCGATGAAATACATAATCGATTAAAAAAAATGCATCACTTTCACAAGCAATGCATTTTTCAATTTATATAAGTTTTAAAAATTATTTCTTGTAAAAAGGTAATTTTACCACTTTAGCCAGAACGTCATTTTTTCTGATTCTGATAAAAATATCGTTATCAACAGCACTATTACTGACTGTAACATATCCTAAACCAATTCCCTTATTCATAGAAGGCGACATTGTCCCAGAAGTTACAACACCAATTACAGCACCAGAAGCATCAACAATTTCGTAGTCATGTCTTGGTACAGCGCGCTCCTGCATTTCAAAAGCAACTAGTTTTTTAGAAACACCTTCTTCCTTTTGTTTTTTCAAACTTTCAGAATTAGTAAAATCTTTGTTGAATTTCGTAATCCATCCTAAACCGGCTTCAAGCGGAGAAGTAGTATCATTAATATCATTTCCGTACAAACAGAATCCCATTTCTAAACGTAAAGTATCACGGGCTGCCAATCCAATTGGTTTTATTCCGTACGCTGCACCAGCTTCAAAAACCTTATTCCAGATTGCTTCAGCATCAGCATTTTTGCAGTAAATTTCAAATCCACCTGAACCTGTATAACCGGTTGCAGAAATAATTACATTATTAAAACCAGCAAAATCAGCTACTTCAAAATGATAATAAGCAATTTCAGCTAAATCTATAGAAGACAAAGGCTGCATAGCCTCAACCGCTTTTGGTCCCTGAATGGCTAATAAAGAATAGTCATCAGAAAGGTTTTTCATCTCAACACCCAAATCATTGTGCGAAGAAATCCAGTTCCAGTCTTTTTCAATATTCGAAGCATTTACAACAAGCAAATACTCTTCCTCTTTCATTTTATAAACAATCAAATCATCAACGATTCCGCCGTCATTGTTTGGCAAACAAGAATATTGTGCTCTTCCAATTGTCAAAGTCGAAGCATCATTCGAAGTCACTTTCTGAATCAAAGCCAAAGCATTTGGTCCGGTAAGTAAAAATTCTCCCATATGCGAAACGTCAAAAACGCCCACACTGTTACGAACTGTTTCGTGTTCAGCATTTATACCTTCATAAGTAATAGGCATGTTATAACCGGCAAAAGGCAGCATTTTCGCTCCCAAACTTTCATGTATGTGCGTAAGCGCAGTATTTTTCATTGTGTGTTGTTTATAAAAGTGAGTCGCAAATTTATTCAAAAAATATCGGAAATTAATAGTCTAAATTATAAATTTCGCAATATTTAGTAGCTATTTCCTGCTATCCGCTATATCTTTTTGTTTTTAAAGAAAAAACAAAAAGGATACCGCTTCTATCAGGGCTAGGGAACTCAGTTATCGAGAAGAATTTTTCTTCAAATTTTATGTAACTTTAGATAACAATTTTGATTTATTTAGTTTCCCAGCCAGCTAATGTGTTTTTCAGAAAAAGTGAAATGCCTTTTTGCGTAAAGAAAAACTATGTTTCTATGTGTTTAAATAATCAGTCCAACAAAATTATCAAATGAAAACTCCATTTTTAATCACAAAAGAAGAAATTCTAAAGTTTTATAAACCTGTAAATCCTCATACACATAAAGGACTTCAAGGCCATGCCGTAATAATTGCAGGAAGTTACGGCAAAATAGGAGCAGCCGTTTTAGCATCAAAAGCCTGTCTAAAATCAGGTTGCGGACTTGTAACGACGTTTACACCAAAATGCGGTTACCAAATCCTGCAAATCTCCATTCCGGAAGTTATGGTGGTCACCGATGAAAATTCGAATTTCATAACCAATATCCATCTTCCATTAATTCCACAAGCGATCGGAATTGGCCCGGGAATCGGGCAGGAGCTGGCGACCCAAAAAGCTTTATTTGAGTTTTTAAGAAGCAACAAAACACCTTTAGCTCTCGATGCTGATGCACTTAATATTTTGGCAGAAAATCAATCCTGGTTAGAACTAGTTCCGGAAAATACCATCCTGACGCCACATCCAAAAGAGTTGGAACGCTTAATTGGAAAATGGAATTCGGAATCTGAGAAGTTTCAAAAAACACTTGCTTTTTCGGAGAAATACAAAGTGATTATTGTAATGAAAGGAGCCCCAACCTACATCATCAACAAACAAGAAATCTACGAAAACACAACCGGAAACGCCGCACTCGCAACCGCCGGAAGCGGCGACACCCTAACCGGAATCATAACAAGTTTTCTGGCACAAGGCTACGAACCCAAACATGCCGCAAAACTAGGTGTGTTTATTCACGGCTTAACAGCAGATATTGCTTTGCCACAAGCGGGTTATCAGTCTTTTATAGCTTCTGATATTATAGAGAATTTGGGAAAAGCTTTTTTGGAATTAGAAAATTAGGAAATTAGATAATGTGTCAATTTGATAATTAGATAATTTTCATTACCATGAGAAGTCTTTTTTCTATGTTCTATACTCTTTTTTCTAAATCTAAATTCTACAATCAGAAATCTAAATTCGTAAGTTTGTATCTATGAAAAACAATTTCGATCTCAGAACGGTAAATGTTACCCGTTACATCACGCCTTTGCGCGAAGGCGGTTCTTTACCCGCTTTGGCTGAAGCCGATGACGATTTTAAATATGTCTTAAAATTCAAAGGAGCCGGTCACGGCATAAAAGCTTTGATAGCCGAATTAATTGGCGGACAAATTGCAAAAGCCTTAAAATTACAGCTTCCCGAATTGGTTTTCGCCAATCTTGATGAAGCTTTTGGAAGATCTGAGGGCGATGAAGAAATTCAGGATTTATTACAGGGAAGTCAGGGATTAAACCTGGCTCTTCATTTTTTATCAGGCGCTATTACTTTTGATCCGGTTGTAACGACTGTTGATGCAAAATTAGCGTCGCAAATTGTTTGGTTGGATGCTTATATCACTAATGTAGACCGAACTTTCAGAAATACTAATATGTTGATTTGGCATAAAGAATTATGGCTGATTGATCACGGTGCCTGTTTGTATTTTCATCATTCCTGGAACAATTGGGAACAACATGCCAAAAGTCCGTTTGCACTGATAAAAGATCACGTTTTACTTCCGCAGGCTTCACTTTTACAAGAAGTTGATGCTGAATTCAAAGCACTTTTAACAAACGAAATATTAGAAGAAGTTGTTAATACAATTCCTGAAGAATGGCTAGTTTGGGAAGATACCGATGAAACACCGGAAGCTTTGCGAAATGTATACTTACAATTTTTGCAGACAAGATTAAATAATTCCGAAATCTTTGTAAATCAGGCTCAAAATGCAAGATAGTCACTTATATGAGTATGCCGTAATTCGTGTGGTACCCAGAGTAGAACGCGAAGAATTCCTGAATATCGGAATCATTTTGTTTTGCAAAAAAGCCAAATTTATAAAAGTACTGTCTCACATCGATGATGCTAAAGTTGAAACTCTTTCCAACGATTTTGATATCGAGCAATTGCATTGCAACATAACGGCCCTTAAAAAAATTGCCGCCGGAGAAAAAGACGGTGGACCAATTGGACAAATGGAAATTCCGGAGCGTTTTCGATGGTTAACAGCAATAAGAAGTTCAGCGATTCAAACTTCAAGACCACATACGGGTTTGTGTGAGGATTTAGAAAAAACAATTCAGCGTTTGTTTGAAGAACTTGTTTTGTAACTGTTTTTAAACCATATAAGTTATATAAGGAATTTAAGTTTGAACTTAAAATATTCACACAGTCACAAGGACATATAAGAAAAGAAACTTTGTGACTTCGCTCCCGATAACTAACGGGATTGCGAGATTAAAAAAAATTTGTGCCTTAGTGCCTTCGTGGCAAAAAAAACTCTGCGAATCTCTGTGCATCCCGATAGCTATCGGGATTGTGTATCTCTGTGGTATAACCTTTTTATTAAAAATCCAGTATTCCAAACAGGCATTCATTAGAAAAATCAAGTATTATATTTTCCTTTTTATGATTTTCGATAATTAACAGATCATAAGGTTTTAGATCAAATGATTTCTCATCAATTTTAATAACTGTTGTATCTAAAGAAAACAAAATGATTATTTGAGCATTACAATTCTGACTATTAGTCGTTATTTTTAGTTTGTGATGGGGTATTTTTTCAGAAACCATCCAATTAAAATCAATGCCTTTTGTATAAGAAGTCACTTCATCATCCGAATTAAATTCCATGATTTCATATTTTTTATATACTTTTTTTTCTTTGTTTACCTCAATATCTAAGCTGTTATCAAGCATAACCAAATAGCGGTAATAGCCTTTAAATTTGGTAAACTCTGAAGGCTCTTGCGCTATTGTAGCACTGCTTATTCTGAAGACAAAATCTCTATCGGCGTAGTTTGCTGTTTCCGGATATATGATATATTGATATGTCAATCCACCACTCCAGATAGAGGCTTTAGAATCTTTTTTGGACAAAAGGCGTATGTTCATTTTTTATTTTTTACAAAAGGTTCAAAGTTGCAAAGTTACAAAGAGGCAAAGGTTTTTTTGTAGAGGTGTATAGCAGCGTGTTACTTAAAAAGGTTCAAAGGGACAAAGCAACAAAGATGCAGAGGTTTAAAAAAAGAATCACAAAGTCGCAAAGAAAATATAAAAAAGAAACTTCGCGACTCTGCGACTTTATTTCACTCCAACAATAAAAAAGCTTAGCGAATCTCCGTGCAAAATCTCTGTGAATCTCTGTGAAATAGCAATCTCAAAGAAGCTTCTCCAAATAAATAAACTCCAAAGGCGCATCAGAAATCGTAATATGAATTTCGCTTTCAGGAAAAGCTTCTCTTTCGCCTGTATCAACATAACCATGACGTTTGTACCACGCGATAAGCTCTTCACGAACTGAAATAACCGTCATAATTATACTTGACAATCCCAAAGCTTTAGCATGATTTTCGGCTTCGGCCAACATTTTTTTTCCGATTCCGCTATTTTGCAATTCAGGAGAAACGGTTAACATTCCCAAATACAATTGGTTTTCTTTTTCGACCAATAAAACTGAACCAATAATTTTATCGTTCTCTGTATATTTCAAAATGGTATTCTTCGGATTCAGAATTGTTTCTGTCAATTCATCTTCGTTGGTTCTTTTTCCTTCTAAAATAGTAGCTTCCGTTGTCCAGCCTTTTTTAGAAGTTTCGCCTCTGTAAGCTGAATTAATTAAAATGTTTAAAGCCGGGATATCTTGTAATGTTGCTTTTGTAATCATGATACTATTTATGCTGTAATTTATTTTTTATTATGAATAGCCTCCTGCTTTAGCTGGAGGAACGAAATTACAATATGAAACTGGCTTTAGCCGAAATTATTGTATTTTTTGGCTAAAGCCAGTTTGAGATTCATTGAATTACCTCCATCTAAAGCAGTAGATAATTCAATATTTTTATTGTGCCTAAGGTAAAATTACATTTCTATCCAATTAATATTTTGGCGTAATGTTTTTTGTCTTTTCAAGCAATTGATTTTCTTTCTCAATTACTTTCTCAAAAGGAGATTTGTTTGGCAAATGTTGCTTTTGATATTGCTCAATAAGCGGAATCGTTAAAATAATCTTTAAAGCAGTATGATAATTAGTGATCTCACTTCGTTTTTTATTGATAGTATTTACTAAATTTTCAATATCAGCTTTTTGTGTGACATATTTATCTTGACTTTTCTTAATTAAATTTATCATTTTTTGTTTCATTACGCTATCCCTTATACCACTAATATGACTTTCGACAGAATTGTAATAATCATCAGATTTTTGATCATAAGTATAAAAAAGATTTGTTGTATCCCTTGGATTAATTTCACTTAGCTCGTTTTCCAAAGCTTTTAATTCAGGAGATTTATCTACAAGTTCCTGATACAAGTCATCGACTAAATCGCCTCCTTTTCTAAATCTCCCTATCTCAATACTTGTTTCTTCAAAAGCTTTTGGTTCCTCATTACTTCTGCGAGAGGTTTCATTTTCTCGACAAGATATCAGGAGAATTAATGAAAGGATAGCGATTTTTTTTAGCATAGTTTTATTTTTAAATTATTTAATAATCATAAACATGTTCAACAATAACATTTTCACTCTCAGCCTTCTTAATAAATGGTAATAATTTCTCAACCGGCATAAAGTAAACATTCCTTTTTAAACCATCATCCGTAACAATACTGGATTGATACAATAACTTTATACCATCCAAATTTACATCTTGTGATTTACTCATAATGGTCGAAACCGCAATTTCATCATTTCCTGAAATTTCATAAATTTTCACATCCTGATTGGCCAATTTTTTCATTTCAGTTGTAAAAATTGCCCATCTTGTAACGGCAATAATCATTTTGTCGCCATTGCCTTTTTTAATGATTTTTAAGTCTTTACTTTCTTTAATAGCATCCGTATTAGAAACGACTAAATAAATAAGATTAGACGGCGTTTCGTAACTTGATTTCGCGCCCCATTCAATAAGTTTGGAATAAAAAGCTTTAAAAGAAAATTCAGCCGTAAACAACATCGTTCTTTCCCATTTTCGTAAAGTACTGCAATCCGAATTATCAGAAGCGGACCAAACTTTTTTAACCCAAGGCAGAAATTCAAATTCATACCAGGCCGTTTGATAAACAAAGTCGCTGTAAGCTTTTTGAGCATCAATTATGATTTCTTCTTGTTTGGATATTTTGTCTTCTGCAAACAAAGAAAAGAATCGTCCTGTAGTATTTTCATAAATAATTTTCAAACCATATTCCATCGTCATACTTACGCCAATGACTTGTAACATCGTTTTGTATTCGCCGTTTTCAGGATAAGCTTTTGATGTCAGTTTTATAGAACGTTCATATAATTTCCAATATTCATCAATGGATTTGTAAAAAGGAAAATCAGACGGATTTTTGCCACTTTTCAAGTAATCAGCATACTCTTTCGGATTGTAAACCAAATACCATTCTGGAACCGTCAGAACCGTTTGTTCTTCGGCTCTGAAGTATTCTTTTATTTTCTTTTTTTGATGCGCTAAATTGTTCTCAGTATACGGATTATACTTGTCCAGTAACTTGTTTGTAAAGCGCTGGTCCGGATCTAATTTATTTTTTAAGGCGAAATATTTAGCACTGTTTGGATATCCTTTTTGAAACTGTTCAATAGTCGCGTGAGGCTGATAGGGAAGGTACCAGGTTCCGTTTTCGCTTAAAATAGCGTCCGTCATTTCAAGTGTCCATTTTTTCACATGGTCTTTTGCTTCGGGATTGGTTCCTTGTTTGTAATAAATTACAAAAGCAAAAACCTCTCTGTTGGCCCACGAAAGATAACTTTCATGATCCGGCAAAGCATGTCTCAGCGAAACATTGATGACATTCACTTTATTATTCTGAAAAATGGCACTCATTTTCGGAATAAATGATTTTATATGCTCCACCGGAATAAAGTATTCCTGCAATACATACGTTGACTTTTCGCGGGAAGAAGGTTCTAATTCCTTCACATCATAACTCGCTTCTTTATTGCGCCATCGAACCGTTTTCGGAATAAAATACAAAGGGTCAATCGTGTATTCGCGAATCCATTTTCCTGAATTTCCCCAGGAAACCACTCCGGATAAATTCGATTCCAGCCAATAATTTTCATTTTCATCAATTAAGCGATCAGTATCGGTTAAGGGCTTTGTGGTTTTCTCCCATGAAATACTCATTATTTTGTCGTATTTCGGAGGATACAAATTCCCATTCTGAAAAACGACTTTGTCATTATTTCGAATATTTTTATCAAAATAAGCTTTATACTCTTCAATTGGCATGACTTGGTGGAACCGTTCTACTTTTTCGTTATCAACCAATTGCAAAGTAGCTTCGGCGATAACGCCAATTCCGCCATAACCCCCAATTGTGGCATAAAAAACATCCTGATTTACTTTTCGGTTTGCAATGATAATAGCGCCATTTGACGTAATAATTTTCAATTCTAAAACAGATGAAATAATTGGACCATAACCCACATATCTTCCGTGGCAATTTACCGAAATCGCACCGCCAACCGTAAAATTAGAATACGTCTGCATGATTTTGATCGACAAATTCAAAGGATCAATTACCTTCTGAATATCTCTCCATCGAATTCCGGCTTGTACCGTAATCTGCTTTTTAGTGGTATCAATACGGACGATTTTATTGAAAGACCGCATATCAATATGCAAACTGTTTTCGAAGGCAGTTTGTCCGCCCATACTGTATTTTCCTCCTCCAATCGAAATGGGTTCGGTAGTATTTTTTATGGCGTAAACAATTTCGTTTACCGTTTTGGGTTTGATTATTTGATTGACCTGGATCGGGTTGATTTGCGTAATATCATTCAGGGTTTTATTATCAATTGTCGTATCGAATTTTGAATCTCCAGAGAATTGTATTAATAAGAAAATGTATAAAACAAATAAAAGGAAACCGTAAAACGGAATTGCCCTGCGCTTTTTTCTATTGATAAACCGAATCGCTTTTTTGATTCCGGCGTAAATCAATTGTATAATTTTGAGTAACCAGGCGAATAGCAATAGAATAAAACGGTAGATTTTCTTCATAAAGGCGTATAGAAAGTGATTATATTTTGGTAAAAACCATTAATGCATTTTTAGTAGGATCGCCTTTTTGATACAATGTTTTTTTGTTGAATTTAAATCCGATGTTTTCAACAAAAGCACAAATAAAGTCTAAAGAATAAAAGTTTCGAACCTCTTTGGCATTGTATTCCCAGGTTTCGTTTACGCCCAAATTAAAGACATCGTGCGCCAATGCCACTAATACTTTTTGATCTTCGGTATCGCAATTATGATCTCTCAAAATCAATTTTCCGCCCACACGCATTGTATCTCTAATGGAAGAAATGTATTGCGTTCGCAATTCTAAGGGACAATGATGAAAACCGATATAAACAGTAACCAAATCAACACTATTGTGCGGAACATGATTCCCAAATTTGGTTTCGTAATTGGTAAAGGGAATGTATGCTGCGCCAACGGCAATTTGCCCGCGCTCGACCATTTCGGTAAAAGAATATTTTGGTTTTCGGCCATCAGCATAATATCTTTTTCCTTTGATAGAAATACTTTCTTCCAGATAATCCAGATAACGGCCCGAAGAACCAATTTCTAAATATCCATTATAAGAAGTGCCTTCTCCCAATAACGCAACCGTTTCTACCGACATCTCATTTTTTTGATGCATCAAAGCAGGAAGCTGATAACGAACGCTTGATAACATTGGCGTAATGTCGTCTAACTGCGATTGTGTTGTGGTATAAATCTCTTTATCAGTACTTTTTGAAATCGTGTTGTCATAAATTAATTTATGGAATTCGGCCTCCGGATATAAATTAAACACGTTTTTCAAAAACAAAAAGAACTGGTTTTTAAGTTTAGAATTCGTATAAATGTATTTAAAATTACTTCTAAGAATTGAAGTGGATTCAAGCAATTTGTTAGGAAACAATTGTACCGATGTTACAAAAAGTAATGTTGTTTTAACGAAGTCCCTTCTTTTCATAGTTGGTTTTTGGTGAAGTAATTTGGTTTTTGGTTTGCGTAAATATATAATTTAATTCATATTGTAAATTACTTTTTATGAATAAAAAACAATAAAATACCTACATTAGCGAAGTATATAAAACCATAATTCATGAATAGTTTAGAAGTAAAGTTAAAAGAATTAAACCCAAATTTATTTGGAAAATTAAATGATACTAAAGACGAAGTAAAATTACTATTGACACAATACATAAAAAACTTTCCAGATTATACTGATCATTCTATTAATCACACTGAAGAAGTGTTTAAAATAGTCAGTATGGTTTTAACTGACGAAGAGATTCAAAATCTAAATGATGATGAAATCTATATTTTATCAATGGCCAGCTATTTACATGATATTGGAATGTGCATACCTGAAGATAAGATAAAAAAAATTGCAGATACAGAAGAACTAGTTAAAGAACGAGAGTTGCATCCCGAAATTAGTAGAGAAAAATATTTGCGAGATAATCATCACACATTAAGTAAAAAATTCATTTTAGAAGAATGGGAGAATTTAAAAATTCCAAATGAAAAATATGCTGAAGCAATTGCTCTTGTCTCAGAAGGTCATAGAGTTGTTGATATTGGAAATCCAGAGATATATCAACCAAAATATACTGTTAAAACGGGAAGAAGTTTCGTTTGTTTACCATATTTAGCAGCAGTTTTAAGAATTGCTGACGAACTCGATATAACAAATATTAGGACTCCAGGTTTGCTTACGAAATATTATATGCCGGATAATGATAAAAGTGTATTAGAATGGAATAAACATATCGCAAATACTTTAATGTTTATAACGGAAAATTATGTTGAATTTGAAATAAAATGCTCAAATCATAGCATGTTAGCTGCACTTGAAGATCAATTTAATAAAATTGCAGATGTAATAAATTACTGCCAAAAGGTTATTAGGAATATTAGTAACACTGAAAATCGTTTTTTTTCATTAAGATTAGATCAGATAAAAAATAAAATAAAATATGAGAATTTTGATCCAAAAGGTATAAAATATTCATTTGATGTTGACAATGTTATTAATGCTTTTGTTGGGGAAAATCTATACAACGATAAATTGACATCATTACGAGAGTTAATTCAAAACTCAATAGATACATGTAGATATAAAAAAATTTTAAATCCCAATTATATTCCTGAAATAAAGCTTTTTATTGGAAAAGATAAAATAAAGATAGAAGATAATGGTTTAGGGATGGACGAGTTTATCATTAAAAATTATTTTGGGAAGTTATGTAGTAGTTTCTATCAACAAGAAAGTGTAAAAAAAGATTATGACTCCATTGGTCAATTTGGAGTAGGAGTTTTTTCTTATTTTTTGATGGCAGATTATATTGATATTGAAACAAAAACTCAAAAATCAGAAACTCTGCATTTTAGATTAGATAAAGATCCAAAGAATTATTTCCATTTCTTTAAAAAATCTGAAAGAATATATCCAGGAACTTCTATAACATTAAATTTAAAAAATGATTATGACATATTCACGTCAAGTGATTATGTAACTTATATTAAAGATAAATTTAGGTATATTGAATTTCCCATAATTGTTGATTGCGATCAAGAAATTATAGAAATTTTTGCCCAAGATTATGAAGAGAAAAAATTAAAAGAAAAAATTAATAACTCATTAAAACATCAATACAAATCCTCTTCAGATAAAATTGATGTTTTTACACATAATTTTGAAAATCAAAGATATGAGGGATCAATTTCATTATTTTATTTTAAGAACTTTTCCTTTGATAGAGCTTCCTATTGGTTAAATGATGACTTTTTTAAAAAAGGTTCTCGAAGAAAGGCAAATATGATAAATGTAAGTCAAAAAGGTGTTTTAATTAGTAATGAAGAAAGTATAGATTATACAGATGTTTATTGTAATCTTAATTTAAA